>JAGOIJ010000046.1 GCA_017995695.1 Candidatus Omnitrophota bacterium
CGGTATCTTACGTTTATGGTTATTGCTCCGTCATTCTTATATTTTGCCTATATCGGGAAACCTTATTTTAATTTCCTGGTTATGCTTATGGCCGCGCTCTATTTAAAGGAGTTTTTCCATCTTACGGGCGTTTGGCAGGAAAAGGTGTATCGATGGGAAGGAAGGGTCTTTGCGCTTTGCGTTTTGCTGGGCACGCTAGCAGAAGACAAGTTTTTGTTTTTTAGAATTCCTGTTTTGGTCATTATGTGCGTGCTGGCGACACCCGTTTTTATGAGGAAAGTTAACGATGCGGTTCGGCAGAGCGCTTTTACTATCGTAGGCATATTATATTTCGGTTGGATGTTCAGTTATATCATTTTTTTACGCGATGCGTTTGGTTTCGGCGGGGTAGTTTTTGTTTGTTTTTTAGTTACCATTGATGATTTGGCGAGTTTCTGGGTAGGAAAGTTGTGCGGGAAACGCAAACTTATCCCGGAGATCAGCCCGAATAAAACCATTGAGGGCTCGTTAGGCGGCATTTTCTTTACTATTGTTTTCGCGCTGGTGCTTAGCTATGCCTTGCCTGGGTATTCTTTGTGGAAGTGTGCGCTGTTAGGTTTTATCATTAGCATTATGGGCCAGATTGGTGATCTCGTTATTTCGGTGATTAAGCGCGATATGCACGTGAAGGATTCTGGAAAGCTTTTGCCTGGTCATGGAGGCATGCTTGACCGGTTTGATAGCTGGATTTTTACTTTACCGGTTATCTATTATCTATTGTTTGCGCTGCAATAGGAGGAGCTATGAAACGGTTAACGGTATTGTGTACGACCTTACTCATTCGAACCATCGGGCGGCTTAGCACTGGCATCAGCATGAGTTTCCAATACGGGTTTATCTCCGGCATGATGTTGGATTATATTTATGAAAATAAGCCGCACGGAAAACTTATTATTGGCAAGTGGATTGATCGAGCGTTTCTTAACAATGTAGGATGGCAAGCGATCCGGCAAAGAAAGGAAAACCTTAAGCAATACCTTAAGCAGGCTATTACAGAGAATCGTCAGCGTAATGAAAAGACCGTTATCCTTGATATTGCTTCAGGTCCTGCTAAGTATTTGCTTGAGGTAATGGTAGAAATGGGAGAGCATGATCTTTTTGCTATTTGTCAGGATATCGATGAGCGATGGCTTATCTTTGGCCAGCAGCAGGCTAATGCTTGCGGTATCCGTAATATAAGGTTTGAGAAGGGAGACGCTTTTAATAAAGAATTACTGGCAAAAACATCCCCGAAACCTTCCATTGTTGTTTCTTCCGGATTCTACGATTGGATTGTCGATGATGAGCTCGTTAAGCGGTCCTTCCGGTATTGTTACCATATCGTAGCAGAAGGCGGTGTTATTGTTTTCACTAATCAGGCAGGGCATAAGCAGATGGAGCTGGTATCTGAAGCATTTGTTGATTTTAACAAAGAGCCGCTCAGGATGAAGGTGCGTTCACCCGAAGTGATTAATGGCTGGGCGCGGGATGTCGGCTTTAAAGATCTAGTTACTTCCATTGATCAGTGGGGGCTCTATTCTGTATCTAAAGGGAGGAAATGATGCGCGCTATTGTTGTGTATGATTCTCAAAGCGGTAACACCCGTAAGATTGCTGAAGTTATTGCGCAAGCAATGAGCAGTGTTATTGTTCCGGTCGGCCAAGCGCCACTTGATCTTACGGGCCATGATCTTGTTATTATCGGGACGCCTAATATCCGGGCGCATCCTACAGAAAAAATGAGTTCTTATTTAGAAAAGGTCGCGCTTCCTAAAGCATGCGCGCTTTTTGTAACCTTTGGTATGCCGATCTGGGGGCAGATTTCCTCTGTCCTATGTACCAGGACCGTGAAAAAGGTTCTGAAGCGCAAAGGCAGCCAATGCGTGTCTCTTTTTATGTGCCCTGGCTATCACGTTAAGTACAAGACCTACCAAGGCAGGCCGAGCAACCATGATGTAGCTAAGGCGCGAAGATTTGCTTTGCGTACCATTTCCATGGTTTAGTAACGCTGAAGTTCAGGTGATAGCGCGGGACAGGAGGGGATAGTCTTTCCCTGCTCACCCTTACTACATCCCTTGTAGCAATCGATAGCCAGACAAGTAAATTCGCGCAGCAGTGCGCGCACGTGCCGTTCCGATACGGCACGGTGCTGGCCAAACAACTTACGTTGCTCCTTCGGAGCTGCCGTAAGTTGTGGTCTCATTTAAAATAAAATATTTGACAAAGTAAGGCAAACGTTGTAGTATGGTTGAACGTTTTAGCCCTGGGGGGCACGTTTGGCAATCTTTTTTGCCAAGAGGGAAACTACTAGTTGGTCGGTGTTCTATTTCATGTGTAAGGAGTAATTCAGAATGAAAGAGATTCGTATTCACGCCCGGGCAGGCCAGGGAGCCATTACTACCGCCGCGCTCTTAGGTTATGCTTATTTTCAAAGAGGAATGTATCCTTATGCCTTTCCGAACTTTGGCGCTGCGCGTATGGGAGCGCCCATGAATGCCTTTTTAAGGGTAGATGCTCAACCGGTGAGGTTGCGAAGCCAGATCTATGAGCCGGATTATGTGCTTATAGTCGATCCAACGCTTATGCGCGGATTCAATTGTTTTGCCGGTTTGCAAGATTCAGGCATCGTTATTTTAAACCAGAAAGAGACAGAAGGGCTTCCCAAGGTTAAGGCGAAACAGAAGCTGTTTGCTTTACCTGCCAATGAGATTGCCATGAAATATATAGGTAGGCCTTTGGGCAATACAACCTTAATCGGGGCATTTGCCGCGGCAACAGGAGATTTTGATCTGGATGTACTTATAGGGGTTATTAAACAGAGATTCGCAGGTAAGATCCAGCAGGGCAATATTGATGCTGCCAAAGCTGGATTTGAGTTTGTAAAAAAACAAAAACAGTAAGGGAGTTGTTATGTTTGGACCATTAACCGTTAAACCGGCAACAAGCAAGGGTGATAAAACCGGAGCCTGGAGGATCGAGAAGCGGCCTCATTTCTTGCAGAAGAACTGTATTGCGTGCAAGATGTGTCTTATTATTTGTCCCGAAGGTTGCATTTCGGGTAAAGAAAAGAATACGTACTACACTGATTACACCTATTGCAAGGGGTGCGGATTGTGTGCTAAGGTTTGTCCTAAGGCGGATATTGAGATGATCAGCGAAGAAAAGGCCGCTGAAAGCGAGAAGCATTCATGAAAGAATTTATTGAAGGTTCACGCGCGGTTGCCGAGATTGTTAAGTTATGCAAACCGGGCGTCATTTCGGCATATCCCATTACTCCTCAGACGCATATTGTTGAGGAGCTGGCGCAGATGGTGGCCAATGGAGAACTTGCAAGTCAGTTCGTGAATGTGGAGAGTGAGCATTCTGCGGCGTCGGTAGTGCTGGGTGCCGCAGCAACGGGAGTGCGCTCTTATACGGCTTCGAGTTCCCAAGGGCTCTTATTGATGGGCGAGGTTATTTTTAACATCGCAGGCATGCGCTTGCCGTTGGTGTTGACCTGCGCAAACCGCGCAGTTTCAGCGCCGATCAATATCTGGAACGATCAACAGGATTCATTATCGTTGCGTGACGCCGGATGGATCCAGCTGTACGCAGAAAATAACCAGGAAGTCGCAGATTTGCACCTGATGGCGTATCGTTTGAGCGAAGATAAGACGATGATGCTGCCGGTCATGGTTTGTATGGATGGTTTCATTTTAACCCATGGCATGGAAACAGTCGATATCCCTGCTCAAGCAGAAGTTGATAAATTCCTTCCCGCGTATAAGCCGCTCTACAAATTAGATACGGCCAATCCCATAAGTATGGGTTTACTTGCTGATCCTGGTTGTTATATGGAGACGCGTATAGCCATTCAGGAAACCATGAAGGATGCATTAAAGATATTGCCTAAGATTAGCGCCGAGTTTAAAGCGGTCTTTGGTAGGGATTATGGGGATTGTATTGTGGAGGAATACCACATTAAAGACGCAGAGAAGGTTATCGTCGCCATGGGCTCGGTGTGCGGTACGATTAAAGATGTTGTTGATGCTTTGCGTAAAAAAGGCAAAAAAGTCGGGCTATTAAAAATAATTTCGTTTCGTCCGTTTCCCTATGCCCGTATCTATGAAATCCTCAAGGATGTTCCACGGGTGGCAGTGCTCGATAAGGCGGTCTCTTTAGGGGCTTACGCGCCTATCGCTGTTGAGATTCGCGCAGCATTTACCGGAAAGAAAAAGGCGCCCCAGGTGATTAGCAGTTTTGTCGCTGGTTTAGGCGGCCGGGATATTACGCGCGAAACAATCCTTGAGATTTTCTCGAAAACTACACAAAAAGAAGTAAATTTAGAATTTATTGATGTGAAGCCTGAATTGTTAAGGGAGGAATACCGTGAATAGTCTGTTTAAGCCTGGTCATACTGCCTGCGCTGGATGTGGCCAGTCTATGGCTGCGCGCTTAGTTATAGATGCCGCAGGGCCGAATACGATTGTTATTAATAATACCGGTTGCCTTGAAGTTTTTTCCACTAAGTATCCTGAAAGTGCTTGGAATGTTCCTTGGATTCATTCTCTGTTTGAAAATGCTTCAGCAGTTGCTTCCGGCGTTGAAGCGGCGTTGGTATATCTGGGAAAAAAAGAAACAACCAATGTTATCGCCCAGGCAGGGGATGGTGGCACTGCCGATATTGGTTTACAGGCGCTTTCTGGCATGCTTGAGCGTGGTCACGATGTGCTTTTTGTTTGTTATGATAATGAAGCTTACATGAATACAGGTGTGCAACGAAGCGGCTTAACCCCTTTCAACACTAACACTACTACCAGTCCCTTGGGAAGTCGATCGGTAGGTAACGTGCGGCCGAAAAAACCCATGCCTGAAATTGCGCTCGCGCATGGTATCCCGTATGTAGCCACAGCCTCTGTTGCCTTTGTCCAGGATATTCAGCGTAAGGTCAAGAAGGCGTTCTCTCTTAAAGGGCCGAAGTATCTGCAGATTCATGTGCCTTGTCCTTTAGGGTGGCGTAGCGAAACGAGCGACACCCTTGCCGTTGCCAAATTGGCTGTTGAGACCGGATTGTATCCGATTATTGAATATGAAAACGGAAAATTAATCTCTGCCCGTAAATTCCAACCCAAACCCGTTGTAGAGTATCTGAAAACCCAGGGTCGCTTCAAGCATTTGGTTAATAGCCCCGAACAGTTAAAAATCATTCAGCAGATCGCTGATTCCAATATAGAGAAGTACGGCTTAAGAGCAGAGGTTCAGCCAGCCGTTAGTTAACATTGGCAGATGCGTGTAGCGATAGTCTTTTGTTTTACTATTAATCGTAGACTATCGAAGACGCTCGTTGCGTTGATATAGATAGAAGTATTTTTATCTCAAATAAAGGGGGTATACTATGGGAAAACAAGCACGGGCAATTGTGGATTTAAGCCTCAAAGATCTGGTCAAAGATTTAAATAAGGCTTACGCCGATGAATGGCTTGCGTTTTATTTGTATTGGTACATGGCACAGGTTGTTTCTGGTCGCGCATATGAAGATATGAAGGAGATGCTTGAGAAGATTGCTAAAGATGAGCTTGAGCACGCCACCGAACTAGCCGATTTAATTACTAAGCTTGGGGATGTTCCGGTTGCTAATCCTATGGAACTTGAAAAGCATGCTAATGCTCCGTATCTTACGCCACCTAAGAACACCGCAGATTTAAATCGTATTATCCGCATTGTTACCGAAGCAGAAGCGCAAGCGATTGATGTGTATCATAAGATTGCCAAGAAAACTTTTGGCAAGGATGCCGTGACCTACCAGTTGGTCACGCATATTCTTTCAGAAGAAGTCTCCCATGAGGAGATGTTTGAGAATTTATTGGAACGGTAGGCAAGTGTGTTGTTGGTGAATATAACGTTTCAACTTTAGTGGAGGATTAACGATGGCGAAAGTAACCGTTGATGTTTCAACGTGCGTAGGTTGTGGTTTGTGCGAGCAATCTTGTCCCGATGTGTTTGAGATCGGTGGCGATGGCATTGCCCATGTCAAGGCGCAGGTTTGCGCAACATGCAATCTGCAGGAAGTAGCGGATCAGTGCCCGGTTAACGCGATTAAGGTAGGCTAGAACAGCTGCGATTTTTTCTTGAGGTCTTCAATGTAGGCGTTGAAGACCTCTTCTTTTTTCTGCTCTAAGAGTCGTTTCGAAAACGCCTCTTTTTCTTCTTCGAACTTCTTTTCTTCAAAGCTTACCTTTGATTTGAGTTTAACAATAAAGAAGCCGGAGGGCATCGTCAGGACATCGCTTGCAGCTCCTTCTTTGGTTGTGGTTGCCGCAATCCAAAGTGGATCTGAAGCCCCAATCCCTTCCAAGTAGGTTCCGAATTTAAAAAGTTCTGTTGAGTTTGAGGTCAGGCCGCAATCCTTGCCTATCTTTTCAAAGTCGTAACCAGCAGGATTTTTTTCGTACGCCTGCCGTAGAAGATCCTGGCATTTTTCAATAGCTTGCCGAGCCAGCGTATCAGCCTGTTCTTTAGTAAAGCTGTCCTTGATCTTATCTTGTATCGCTTCAAACGCGGGGATAAAGGGATCTTTTTTCTCTTTCAGTTGCACAATATAGAACTTGTTATCAATGGCAATGGGCGCCGTGAACTCACCCGGGCTTAATTTAGAGAAAAGGGTTAATAACTGCGGGGCCCAGCCAATGCCGGGGATGGGGTCGGTTTGTGCGAATAGGCCGCTTTCTTTCAAGGGTATATTAAATTCTTTGGCGCTATTGGCGAGCGACTTTTGTTTCTTGAGTTTTGGATAAAGTTGGCGCGCGAGATCTTCAGAATCAAGCATGACATACTCGATATTAAATGATAAAGGTTGTTTAAACTGTAGTTGGTTTTTAGCAAAGAATTCCTTAAGCGATTCATCAGAGGCAGTAATATTTTTCATAAAATCAGCAGGGTGGGCAGCAAGATAATAAACGCTGATTTTCTCATTTTCTTTGCGGTAGCCAATCTTGATTTCTTCCTCGCTCAGCGTTACGTTCTTGGATACCTGGTCAAACAGCTTAGAGAGGATTATATTCTGGCGGGTCTGTTCTTCGAACACTCGGGGCTGAATATGGAAAACATATGTAAGGATTTGGTTGTAGGTAGCCGGGTCAAAACGGTCTTTCTTGTGGAAAAAGGGGTATTCTTCAATGAGCTTGACTACCTCTTGGTCAGTTGCAGTTAATTTGCGTTGTTTTGCTTCTTGGAGCAGGACGATCCTTTGCCATGCCTGATCTTGAAAGTTTATATATTTCTGGATTTCAGAAAAGTTATCGCCAAAGCGTAACATGGTCTGGATGCGGATTGCGTCCACCGCTTGTTTAAATTCAAGCAAGGGCACATTCCTGCCAAAGATCTTGCCGGCGATGCCTGATTGCGCGCTATCTCCTTGGAAGCCGCCAAAGCCCCAGAACACAAAGGCAGGCAAGATAATAGCCGCAAGGGCGATCCAAATCTTTTTTGCTGTTTTTTTGTCGCGAAGTTGTTTAAGCATAAGACACCTCTTTCATTAGGGTCTTATTATAGAAGAAAATAAAAATATTTCAATAATAAATCTCTTTACAAAGCAAGGTGAAGCCGTTATAATGATTTTCCGTGTTTGAGAGATCCGTACTAAAGGGAAACCTTACGTTTTCACGCCAAACTGCAAAACTCGTAATACAAAGGATGCTTCGCTATGAAAAATAATGTGCTTAGGCTCGGTCTTCCTAAGGGCAGCCTGCAGGAGTCAACGTTTAAGATGCTGCGCAAGGCAGGTTTTACTATCAACCTTTCATCTGAACGGTCTTATTTTCCGTCGACTGATGATGCCGAATTAGAGTTAGTATTGTTGCGCGCGCAGGAAATGTCGCGCTATGTGCAGGATGGCGCGCTTGATTGCGGCATTACCGGTAATGATTGGATCTTGGAAAATGGCTCGCGGGTAGTCAGGATCACCGATTTAGCTTATGCAAAACAGAGCTTGAATAAGGTGCGTTGGGTGCTTGCCGTACCGCAAGAAGCGGGCATTCATTCGATCAAGCAACTGAAAGGTAAGCGCATCGCTACCGAGCTGGTAAATGCGACCAAGGAATATTTTAAAAAGAATAACATTGAAGTTGATGTAGAATTTAGTTGGGGGGCAACCGAGGTTAAGGTGAGCGGCGGTTTAGTGGATGCCATCGTTGAATTAACCGAAACAGGCAGGAGCCTTAAGGCCAACAAACTCGTTGAGATAGCCACCATCTGTGAATCAACCACGCAATTTATCGCAAACGCAGCTGCTTGGAAAAACGCCTGGAAAAAGAACAAGATGGAACAAATCGCCTTGTTATTGAAAGGCGCGATTGCCGCCGAAGAAAAAGTCGGGATTAAACTTAATGTACGCCGAATAAACTTAAAAAAAGTGCTCGCTTTGTTGCCTGCCCTACAGACTCCGACCGTTTCAAACCTCTCGCACAATGATTGGTGTGCTGTGGAGACCGTCATAGATGAAAGGGTAGTGCGGGTTTTGATCCCTAAGCTTAAGGGCGCGGGCGCGCAGGGGATTATTGAGTATCCGTTGAATAAGGTGATATACTGATATAGAGTACAGAGAGCAAAGTACAGAGTGAGGAAACGATGCCTTGCGGCAAAAAACGAAAAAGAAGAAAGATCAGAACCCACAAGAGGAAAAAGGCGCGTAGACGTCTTCGTCACCTCAAGAAGAGAGCCTGGGGTTAGGTTTTTCTGATTAATAAATCAGGTTAGGTTATTGAACACACTCGAATCGTTAGGGGTTTGACGTTTCGTTTCGTGGTATTATTTTTCTATGCGAAAGACGTTTTGTTTAGCGGCGTGTTTTTGCCTGTGCGTGAGCTTGCCTGCGTGTTTTAAGGTACATGCTCTGGAAAAAAAGAATGATTCTCTTGCCTTGAGTCACTACATCATGGCAGTGATGTATGAAGATCTCGGGGATTTGGATAAGGCAATTAAGGCGTATCATGATGCGCTTAAGCTTGCTTCAGATAATCCCGATATACATTTAAGCCTCGCCTCAAGCTTCATTAAAAAGAACGATCTTCCTTCCGCCATTACTGAGTTAAAGCTCGCCGCACAATACAGTCCCGAGGCAGTAGAGCCGCATGCAATCTTGGCGTTAGTGTATGCCTCGCAGAATGAGCGCGAGCTTGCCACCGGCGAGTATGAAAAGGCGCTGCAAAACGCCTCTAAGCTTGAGCCGAATAATATCGACATCTATAAAAACCTGGGGCTTATTTATTTGCAGCAGAAAAAGCTGCAGATGGCTGAAGAAACCTATCGGCTTATCTTGAGTCTGTCTTCCCAGGATGCAGAATCGCATTTTTATCTGGCTAATATCTATGATGAAACCAAAAAGCGGGATATGGCTATTGCTCAGCTTAAAGAGGCGCTTGCCTTAAAACCAGACTACCCTGAAGCGTTGAATTACTTGGGGTATATTTATGTTGAAGATAATAAGCATCTGGATGAAGCCGAGGTTATGATTAGAAAGGCCCTTGAACTTGATCCTAATCGCGGGGCTTATATCGATAGCCTGGGTTGGCTTTTCTTTAAACAGGGAAAGTTTAAGGAGGCGCTCGAAAAGCTTAAGCTGGCAAGTCAATTATTTGAAGATCCGGTAATTTTTGATCATCTGGGTGATGTTTATTTTAAATTGGGCGATAAGGAAAAAGCAATGGTAAATTGGGAAAAATCATTGCAGCTTGATGGCGCCCAGGATGCAGTAAAGACAAAATTAGAATCAGCCAAATCGGAGCGCTAATTGTTATGAGCTATTCTGACGATACTATCGAAACATTGCAGGCTAAAGCTAAGGAAATCCGTAGACTCGTAGTGCAAATGGTGTGCCGGGCTGGATCAGGCCACCCCGGAGGAAGTCTTTCAGCGGCGGATGTGGTAACCGCGCTCTTTTTTTCTGTCATGCGGCATAAACCGCAAAACCCGCAATGGCCAGATCGGGATCGTTTCCATCTTTCAAAGGGGCATTGTTGTCCGCTGTGGTATGCGGCGCTTGCGGAAGCAGGATATTTTCCTAAAGAAAAACTATTTTCTTTGCGACAGCTTGGTTCGATCTTGCAGGGGCATCCTGACCGACGGACAGCGGGTGTGGATGTGGCTTCTGGTTCGCTTGGCCAGGGTCTTTCCGTGGCCTTGGGCATGAGTCTTGCCGCAAAACTTGATCAAAAAGACTATCGCGTGTACTGTCTTATGGGAGATGGCGAATCGCAGGAAGGCAATATCTGGGAAGCGGCCATGGCATGCGCTCATTATAAGCGCGATAACCTCTGCGCAATCCTTGACTATAATGGTTTTCAAATTGATGGTAAGACGTGTGAGATTATGAATATCGATCCTGTTGCCGATAAATGGAAGGCATTCG
The DNA here is from genome assembly GCA_017995695.1 of Candidatus Omnitrophota bacterium. GTDB lineage: Bacteria > Omnitrophota > Gorgyraeia > Gygaellales > Profunditerraquicolaceae > JAGOIJ01. Next base: position 10,402 of record JAGOIJ010000046.1, read on the forward strand.
GATGGCATGTTATTGAAATTGATGGGCACGCTATGTCTCAAATCTTATCAGCCTTTGATGAGGCGGCAAAGACGAAAGGCAAGCCAACTATGATTATCGCGCGCACCGTCAAAGGCAGAGGTGTTTCGTTCATGGAGCATGTCTGCGATTTCCATGGTCGGGCTCCGACAAAAGAAGAATTAGACAAGGCTCTCAAGGAATTAGAGTAGTGTGTTTTGGGGCGCAAATTTCCCAATGTGTCATTGCAAGCGAAGCGAGTTACCAACGTGTCATTGCGAACCCCGAAGGGGTGAAGCAATCCCGAAGGTTGCGAGGGCTTAAAGCCCGAAGCAATCTAAATAGATTGCTTCGTCGCAAAAATTGGTTATAGCGCTGCTCCTCGCAATGACACCAAGCGAAACGTAACATAATACACAACGTATAGGATAAGTAAACATGGCAGAACAATTATATCAGCGCGATGTGTATGGCCAGACATTGATTGAGCTTGGAAAAATCAACAAGGATATTGTTGTGTTTGACGCGGATTTATCCAGCTCAACCCGCACGAGCCTGTTTGCCAAGGTTTTCCCCGAGCGGTTTTTTAACTTTGGCATTGCCGAGCAGAATATGATGGCTGCGGCAGCTGGTCTTGCCAGCTGTGGTAAAATTGTCTTTGTGTCTACCTTTGCTATGTTT
>JAGOIJ010000047.1 GCA_017995695.1 Candidatus Omnitrophota bacterium
CACTTCACTAGCGTGCTGGATAGCAATCTTGTCTCCAAAATAACGGACCTTGGCAAGGTTTGTTTTTATTGCTTGCTCATCGCCAACAAGAATAACTTCCCGGTTAAATTCTTTAACCGCCTGCACAACGCCATCGACCACAACGCCTGGCCCATGATCACCGCCCATCGCATCAACGACTATTCTCATAAACCCTGGCCTTCCTCTTTAGCTATTGAGGTTTTTTCGTTTTCTTCTCTTTTACTTTAATCTCAACAACTGCCTTGCCGCCATAATAACCACATACCGCACAGACCCGATGCGGTAATTTTGGCTGCTTGCACTGTGAGCAAGGAACTAAACCAGAAACTTTTAATTTCCAGTGCGTGCGGCGTTTACGACCGCGCGTTTTCGAATGTCTTTTCTTTGGTAGTGGCACGTTTTCCTCCTGTTTAAAGAATCAAATGGTGCGCTTGGTGATTGAGTATCAAAATCTAAAATTTGTTTGAATTTGGTATCTCGATTATTGGTTATTGCGTTTATTTTATCTAGAACAATTGCACTTCCCCTCGTTTAGATTCCTGCCGCAGCGCGCGCACAAACCCTTACATTCGCTGCTACATAATGGTTGCAAGGGGAATCCCAGCATGACCTCTTCGCGGATATCCGGCCCCATATCCACAACCAAATCAGACCTAGTCACGGGATAACTTAAACGCACTTCCTTACTAAAGGAAAACTCGCATTCATTCAAACAGCGGCTGCAGCTTGAGATGATGGCAGCCTGTATTACTAAATCTGCGGTTACCGAGTTGGTTATTTTGTAAATAGTACCGCTAAGCTTAATCGGGCCACGCACAGCGCACGTATCGGTATCCACCTCAAGCGCGCGTGCATCAACCAGTTCCTGAATCTTGACGCCTTCAGGAGAAATCTTGCTAATCTCAATTTTCACGTATTTTCTTGATTTTTCGCTTCAGCGCGTCTTCTACAAACGAGGGCACAAAGCTGGCAATATCAGCACCTAGTGACGCCGCCTCTTTCAAGAGCTTTGAGGAAAGATAACTGAAGGAATCTTGTGTCATCAAAAAAACTGTTTCAATATCTGGCGCGAGTTTTCTATTAGTCAGGGCCATCTGAAATTCGTATTCAAAATCCGAAAGCATGCGCAACCCACGGATAATGACCTTTGCTTTATTCTTGCGGGCAAAGTCAACCACCAAACCGTCAAAATCACGAATTTCAATATCCGGCATATCCACCGTTGCTTTCTTAAGCATACTCACTCGCTCGGCAACCGTAAAAAGAGGTTTTTTATGAGGATTGTGTGCGACCGCAACAATCACCTCAGAAAAGGTCTCTTTGGCCCTCTTAATAATATCAATGTGGCCAAACGTAGGCGGATCGAATGTCCCAGGATATATAGCTTTCTGACACATGCTTGACGATAGGTAAGGTTAGCTTTTTCTATAAATTGACAGCACTGTATCGCCGTACTTTGAACGCTTACATAATGCTAAATCTCCCAGGGTATCTGGGAGATTGTCAGTCTTAAAATGCTGCACCAATACTAAACCATCGGGCGCTACTATATCACAATGGCCTATCGTTTGCAAGGTTTTTTTTGCTGCGGAAAGCAGCACGCCGGCGCCTCCGATTGCGCCGGGCGTTGAAGCAGAGAGCTTCACACCCGCCCCTCCGCTTGGGCGGGGTGTTGCCGCAGAAGGCGGCACATCACGCAGAGAGCGGGACACCTGGCCTTCCAATAGGCCAGGGTGCATGGCGCTTCCGATTGCGCCGGGCACCTGAGTCTTTGCCCCCTTCTTTTGATATGGCGGGTCAAGAAACACAATATCAAAACGTTTACCAGTTCTTACTAACTGCTCAAGGGCCCTCTGGGCATCATAAGGCAGTAAAATACAGTTTTCCAGACCTAACAAGGCGATATTTTTCTTAATCACAGCTTGGCAATCCCGGTTTTGCTCAGCTAACACAGCTTCCCGCGCGCCTCGCGACAACGCTTCAAAAGACACAGCCCCTGAGCCAGCATACAGTTCAAGAAACGATAACCCTTCAATATCCGCCAAAATGTCAAAGATAGCCTTCCTGACCTTATTCTGCGTTGGGCGGATATCATCAGGCATGTGAATAAACAAACCCTTGTATTTGCCAGTCATAATACGCATATTAACCCACCACCACTAATCTTTCGTATTCAGGAAATCGTTGCAATAGCTTTTCTCGTAGCAAGGCATGCTGTTTGTCCACCAGAAGCGAATCTTGGGTTATCAGCGCAATCGCTTCTTCCCTGGCCCGTTTTAATAATTGCAGTTGGGTTAGCGGATTACCAATCTTAAGCTCACTTAAACCATGCTGCCTCCTGCCAAAAAATTCACCTGGCCCCCGGATTTTAAGGTCCTCTTCTGCAATACGGAACCCGTCGGAATGCTTAACCATAGCCTGTATCCTCGCCTGCGCCTCTTCAGTTTTAGCATCAGCAATCAAGAAACAATACGACTCTAAAGAGCCCCTGCCCACCCTTCCGCGTAACTGATGCAGCTGAGATAGGCCAAAACGTTCAGCGTGCTCGATCACCATGCAGGTTGCCCGAGGCACGTCTATGCCAACCTCTAACACCGTGGTAGTGACTAAGGCATCGAGCGCACCTTGCTTAAACGCATGCATGACCGCGTTTTGCTCATCCTGGGTGAGACGACCATGAATAAGCCCGAGACGAAATGTTTTTAATAAGCCTGACTTAAATTCCTGGTACATTTTTATTGCTCCGGCGATATCCAACGCATACGACTCCTCAATCACCGGATATACAACAAAGGCTTGATGGCCTTGCGCTAATTGAGCCTTTAGTAAAGTATAACACTGCTGCTTCTCCTTATCGCTAAAATACTTCGTCTGTACAGGGATTCGGCCTGGAGGAAGATCGCGAATTATGGAAATATCTAGGTCTCCGTAAAGCGTAATCGCAAGCGTCCGCGGGATAGGCGTTGCCGTCATAATAAGGACATCGGGGTTTATGCCCTTTTGTTGCAACAGTGCCCGTTGCCCAACCCCAAATTTATGCTGCTCATCAATAACCACTAAGCCCAACTTCTTAAACTGCACTGCCTCCTCAAGCAAGGCATGAGTACCAATCATGAGGTCAACTTCTCCATGCTGTATCTTTTCAAACACTGTTTTTTTTCGTTTCTTTTCCAGATTACTCGTCAGCAGTTCAATTTTTAATTTTCTCTGGCTACTGACTGCTGAAAGCTGGCCACTAATATTCTCATAATGCTGTTTCGCTAAGATTTCGGTCGGCACCATAAGTGCCACCTGATATCCCCCCTGCATGGCATAAAGGGTCGCAATAGTCGCAACCACGGTCTTGCCTGAACCAACATCGCCCTGCAAGAGCCGCTGCATGGGTTGCGGTTTCGCCATATCAGCTTTTATTTCCGCAATAGCTTCTTGCTGTCCAGGAGTAAGCGTAAAGGTAAGATTTCCCATAAATCTCTGAACAAATTCTCCCTCAACCATATGACGGATTCCTGCGCACTCTCTTTTTCTTGCCTTACGCAAAGCAAGAGGCAGCTGAAAGAGAAAAAATTCCTCAAAAGAAAGTCGTTCATAGGCCTGACGCTGCAGTTGGGCCGACTCAGGAAAATGAATTTGTTTGATGCTCATCGCCAGATTCAACAAGTTATTGCGCTGCCTTAAATCATAGGGTAACGCATCATGAACGCCCGGAAGATATTCATCAATAATCTGTTTTACGAGTTGGCGCATGAAACGTTGGGTTATGCCTTCGGGAAGCGAATACATAGGCACAATCCTGCCGGAATGCAAAGAAGGATCGCCGGGACCCTCTTCATCATCGGTAATGATTTCGAATTCAGGGGCATTCATCTGCAACCGTGAGCCATACCTCTGAACCTTGCCAAAGAGCACCAAAGTAACGTTGGGCTTAAAATACTCTTTAAGATACGGCTGGTTAAACCATACGCAGGTGATCTTCCCTGAAGCATCCTGGACAACAACCTCGATAAAACTGAAACGACGCCGGCGAAAAGACCTACGCTCAATAGCAGACACAACGCGCGCCTGGACGGTAGCAACGGAGCCTTCCTCTAGTTGCGCGATAGAGGCGAACGCACAACGATCCTCATAGCGGCGGGGAAAATAATACAATACATCTTCAAGATTCCTGATGCCAACCTTTGCGCAGGCCTTTGCCCGACGAGGACCAACCCCCTTGATATATTGAATTGAGGTAGTTAAAAGATGCTTTATCATCTATATGGGATTCCCTTTCTTTTACGCAACAATACTTGCAAAAAAGCTAATAATATGGCATACTTAAATAGAGACAACAAGGAGGCGTAATCACGATAGCGAAAGCTAGCGAGGCCTATCACCTATGAATAATCCCCGATGCGATAAGCATGCGGGGATTTTTCATTTTATCCCCATAAAAAATATGCTGCCTCACCGGCATGATTCCATAATAGCAAGCATGTCTTGTTTTGCTTTTACCCGGCTTACCCTCTCTCTCGCGGGACGAATCTTACGGAATCCCCGCGTATACCAGGCAAAAAATTTACGAAAAATAATTACGCCGTTCTTCTCTCCGTAAAAATCAACGCACATGTTAAAATGCCTCTGCATGGTATCGATGATTGCGCTTTTTTCTGGCCTGATAAAGGGTTTTTTATTTTTGAGCGTCTGCGCAATCTCATCAATAATCCAAGGATTCCCCAAGGCGCCGCGCGCAATCACAAGACCGTCACAGCCTGTTTCTTCAATCATGCGTTTCGCTAATGCGCCGTTAAGCACATCGCCGCTGCCAATAACCGGCACGCTAACCTCTTGTTTAACCTCTCTTATACGTCTATAGTCAACCTGCCCGCTATATCCTTGCGTTTTGGTCCTGCCGTGAACAAAGATTGCAGATACTCCAGCCTCCTGCGCTGCGCGAGCCACCTCGCGCGCATTTACCGAAGTTGCATCCCAGCCAATACGCATCTTAACAGTCACCGGGACTCTAACGCTATCTACTACTAAGCGAAGTAACGTATGCAGCTTTTCAGGATATTTAAGCAAACTTGCTCCTTCACCCCTGCGCGTCACCTTCTTTACGGGGCAAGCGGCATTAAAATCTAACACGTCAAAGGCAAAATGCTGCAGCGCATGCAAAGCCTTTTCAATATATTTCTGCTCGCAGCCTAAGATTTGCACGCCCAAAGGCCGATCGCCTGGCGCGGAAGACATCATCTGCTGCGTTTTCTTGCTCTTAAAACTTACAGAGCGAACATTAAGCATTTCAATGAACGCAAGCTCACAGCCGAAACTCCGGTTAAGCATGCGAAAAGGCAGATCGCTGATCCCGGCTAAGGGCGCAAGGATAAGGCTAGATTGAAGCGTTAGGTTACCTATGCGTAACATATATGCAATACAAGTTTTTATTGTAAGATAAACTGGGGATTTTTCTTGAGAGGATTATTTTTTATTTCCTGGATAATGCGTTCGGGAAGACCTGGTTTTTTTAAGGCATAATACATATAATTTTTATATCCTTCAACCCCTGGCTGATCAAACGTATTCAGATTAAGCAATTCGCCCTCAAAGGCAGTAGCAACTTCAAAGAAAAAAAGCAACCCACCCCAGGAAAAAGGATTGACCTCGGAAAGTGTAATCGTACAGCTGGGCCTTGATTCGCGTGTGAGCGCCCACTCAGTTGCTTCCTGGGCAAGCTGCATAAGTTCAGAGAATTTTTTCCCTGACAAAATATCATTTTTAGCGTTAATCGTAATATCCGTCTTAAATTTTGTGACTTTAATAAAGGTAATAACCTTATTATGCTCGCCTTCGATATTGTTCTGCTGTATGGAATGCAAATCATTTGTGCCACGACTGGCAATAGGCGTACGCCCAAGATTAACGCTTACCTGCATGTCACTCACCCATTGCTCAAGTCCTTCAGCACTCGATTGTATCAAACGGGCATATTTTTTGCCTAAACTTTCCGCTAATAATTGCACATACCAATCCGCGGTTGATTTAAGCGTCTCGGAGAACGGCATCAACACAGCTATAGATTTATCTTTCTTTCGATATAGGATGGTATGCAGAACAGCGTAAAGATACGCGGGATTCTTCATAAGGTTAGGTTCGCTCAATCGCTTAGCCATGGCTTGCGCCCCTTGCAAAACTTCAAGGATCGGCACACCAACGATTGCCAAATGCAGGAGTCCCATATTAAGCTCAGAGAATCTTCCTCCGACGCCCGGCAATAAAGGAAGACTTTGGAAACTCAAAGGGTCTTTTTCTTGAGCGGCTGTCACTTTCTTGCGCAAACTGCCTGAAGTAGGATCAGTAATCGCAATAATCTGCCTGCCATACCTTGGGCCAACCGCTTTCTTAAGCCATGACTCAACTACCATAAAAGCAGCTTTTGTTTCTGTGGTCTCGCCAGACTTAGAAATAACTACAACGAAGGTCTTTTTGGGGTTAAGATTTTTCAAAAGCGCGTTGAGTGTATCAGGGTCAAGATTGTTTCCTTCAAAATAAAATCGTGGTTTTGACTTCCTCAACGCAGCAAACTCATTGAAATAGGGCGGACAGAGCGCATCCTGCGCAGCTTTAATACCCAGATACGAACCACCGATGCCCAATGAAATAACATTTTCATACTTGCGAGCGATTTGTTTTCCCAAAGCCTGGATCTTGCCAACCGTAACCTTGTCCTGATTAGGCAACAATGCCCATTCCATACCAAGATTCACTCTCGTTTTTTTATCTTTGAGCACCGCGCTCAAATGCTGGTGCGCTTTTTCTGCAGCCTCAACCCATGCGCTTACCTCACGCTCATCAACGCCATGGTCATTGCCAATGTTAATACTCAACATATTATTAAAATCAAACGAAATACTCGCCATGCCTACCTCTCGCTCGTATCAAAATGCCGCTTAAGAATATTGTCTATCACATTATGTTACTTGCAAAAATAATGTTTTTTTACTGGCTGCTTAATATTCCAGGTGCACGATAATCCTTTGGGAAAAATCACAAAATCACCTTCGCCAAAATGCACTGTTGTGCCGTCGTTTGTCTCGACAGTAACATCTCCCTTGAGTATATAACATTCCTCAATGCAATCATACGACCAAGGGAATTGTGAAACTTCTTTCTCCCACACAGGCCAATCAAAGACGCCCATTCGCGCAAGCTCTGCCTCTTCCAGTTTTTCAACTACAATATCCATAATCCCCCTTTCGAAGACCCGCCTAAAACCATCTGGTGCTAAGGTGACTTGATATAACGATGTGACATCACAACAATGTTAACAATGTCTCATACATATTACCGAACACAAAAACGTTTACACGCCCTGCATAGCGTTAATAACCTTCTGACTTACCCCTTGCTGAGTTAAGTACGTGACATCCTCTGTGGTCAAGGTAAAGCGCGAGCCGGATAAACGAATCCTATCAACAATAACATCTTCATGCACGCCCTGTTTGGCCAAATCAACGACCTGCTGCATAGTCATTTGATTGGCGCTTGGCGCAGAACCAGTTGCTTGCGTCCCGGCATTTGGTTTCTCAATCTGGGACCCCACAATCGCACCTGTAAGCGCCCCGGCAGCTGCTCCGATACCCGCGCCTGCCCCACCATGGCCGCTCTGATGACCAATAATGCCTCCACCGGCTGCCCCCAACAAACCACCAATCACCGCGCCTTCTGCCACGCGCGTTTGATTTGTTTGACAACCACACATTGATACTACCATTGCGCAACCGACACACAACATAATCACTCTCTTCATGATTTTCTCCTCTCCTCCCGCAATACCATGCGTTTAATTCAATTATATGCTAAGAGCAGTTTATAATAATTAAAAATTACCTCAAGCGACTTCGCAAATACTACCCCCAGTAATAAAGTAGCCACAACAACAATAACACTAATCACAATCTTCGCCTTGGGCGAGAATGAAGGATTGCCCCATACCAACGGCAGCATACAGGGCCCAACACACAGAAAACTAACAATTAATGAGACGCGCTTAAAATACCACTTTTGGGGTTGATTCTGCTTCTCTAGCATAACCTTGCCCTAATCCAATCCAGAAAAAACACAAGGAACATTATAAGTACGCCCGTAAAACATACTGCTGCACCATGCGCTGCGTATTAAAAAAAGAAGCGTTCATGGCTATGGCATGGCGCATTACATCAATCCACTGTTGCCGACCATTGTAAAAGGTAGGCAAAATTATTTCTTCAAGTTTACGATACAATGATTCAGCCTCCTGGGCATCTGATTCAGCAATATGCCCTGCCGAACCTATTGACCAACCGGTTACGCCTTCAATACAGCCTTCTATCCACCATCCATCAAGGATGCTTAACGACGGGACTCCGTTGTGCGCCGCCTTCATTCCTGAAGTGCCGGAAGCCTCTTGAGGCCTACGCGGTGTATTAAGCCATATATCTACTCCGGGGATAATAACCTTTGCTAAGTCAAAATCGTAATTTTCCAGATAAATAACCTTGATACAATCTTTCAACTCGCCAGCAAGAGTAATAATCTTTTTAATCAATTCTTTACCAGGCCAATCTCGAGGGTGCGCCTTGCCAGCAAACACAAATTGCATCTGCCCAATACGTTGAGCAATAGAGCACAATCGATGAAAATCATTAAATACTAAATCCGCCCTTTTGTAGGCTGTTGTGCGGCGGGCAAATCCGATGGTAAAAACTTCGGGATCCAACCCCGCCTTCAGGGTGTTATTGACATAATCAACCAACGCTCTCTTTGCTGCCATATGCGCCTGCCATATCTGATCTCGCGGGATGCTTAAGGCATAGCGCAGCGAAAAAGAATCCGCCACCCACCCTGGTATATAGGTATCATATAAATCCTTGAAACTGGGACACACCCACGTAGCAGAGTGCACGCCATTGGTAATCGAATCAATATGGTAGCCTGGAAACATCTCTTTTGAAACCTTACCGTGCTGCTTGGCAACTCCATTAACATAATCGCTAAGGTTAAGGGCAAGATGTGTCATGTTCAACTTACCCTCGCCTCCCAAACTCTTTAATAAATCCAGGGGGACATACTCGCCAAGCATCTGCTGCGCCAATTCATAAGAAAATTGGTCATGCCCCGCAGGAACCGGGGTATGCGTAGTAAAAAGGCACATCTTGCGCACGCCTTCGATATCCCAATGCTCATCATCAAACTTAGTTTGCTTTAATAATTCAAGCGCAAGCAGGCTTGCATGCCCCTCGTTCATATGATATTTTATAATATTTTCATATTCAAGTTTTGATAACATTCTTACGCCGCCGATACCCAACACTATCTCTTGTGCGAGGCGATATCGCTCATCCCCGCCGTACAAGTAATGCGTAAGCGTCCGGTCTGAAGGAGCGTTTTCTTCAAGATCAGTATCAAGAAACAGCACCGGCACAAAATAGTCTGAAGCCCCTTGCAATTTATACATCCACGCCTGTATATACACAACTCGCTGCTCAATTTCTACACTTACTTTTTCAGGAAGCAGCTCAAGAAATTCCTGCGGATTCCATTCATGGGGCATTTCAGACTGCTGACCTTGCGCATCAATACGCTGCGCAAAATATCCTTTTTTATACAGCAAGGTCACGGCAACTACCGGCACATTCAAATCAGCACAGGAACGAATAGTATCCCCAGCCAAAACGCCCAACCCGCCGCTATACGTAGGGATACGGGAATTAATGCCTATCTCCATGGAAAAATAGGCGATCTTCCTGTCTTCTTTTCTTTTCTTCTTAACAATCGGCTGGCCATTGCCTTCTTGGTTATTGTTGACCTCTGGCATCGTTACACCTTTCTTATGCGCCCCTTAAAGAAAACGCTCATGAGCTATTATTGTACCATTCTTTATTAAAAAATTAAAATAAAAATCCCTGTGCCGGAACTCACCAGGGATCACCATGCAATCACGACTGCCGTTTGATACATTTTGATAATAACCTGCTACGCCGCAGCTGGTTTCAAGACAGCCTTTACCAGCTTAAGCGTGACATGTAAAGAATCGCTCCAGGGCCACAGCATAGCAACAACAACTTCTTTTCCTTGCACTGCATAATAGAGGGTCTGCCCAACCATGATGCCCCCGCAGGCGTCGACAATCCTGCTGATTTCGATTGAAACAGCATCCGCAGTGATATTCTTTGCCTCGCCTAAGAAACCCTCAAGCTCAGTAACGGCGCGCCCGATTGTTTTTTTAACAAAAACAGCCTCAAAATGAGTGTCGTTGTCTACGCGAAGAGTTTCAAACCCTGCTTCTTTAATTTTTGCTTTTATGATATTAAAATCCATGCCAATGTTTTATTTATTTCTTTTTTTTGATGGATGCATAACACACAGGTATTTAGCAATAGGGGAAATTTTCCCTTTTTCGTAGGGAAACTCTTTGCAATGTTCAGGTTTCAAGGCATAGCTGATTTTATGAATGGAACACAAGCCATCGCTGGTAATAAAACTACAAGGCTCATCTTCTATACTTGTTCCAACGCGATACCCAGAAGGATAATCATCATCGCGCTCAAGATGAAAGAAATCTCCCCCCTTAATACCGAGAGCAAGGATTTTCTTTGCCTCATCCAGATCAACCCACACTCCTAAACGACAACAGGTATGTTGCGTTTTGCAAACATCACAATTAATATGCCGATGTTTTTTCATAGTGGATGGTATTATACCATAACTAGT
>JAGOIJ010000048.1 GCA_017995695.1 Candidatus Omnitrophota bacterium
GCCCAGCGCCTGCAACATAATAGGCCAATACACGGCGTGTTGACGTAAAATATCTTTCCCGATCAAGTGCACGACCTCGGAATCCGAAGCCCACCATGGAGAAGAATAAACACCCTGTTCGTTGAAAGATCCCACCGCGCTAATATAATTGATCAAGGCGTCAAACCACACATAGGTAACATGTTCGGGGCTAAACGGAAGAGGGATACCCCAGTTAAGACGTTCCTTGGGCCGGGATATGCATAAATCCGTCAATGGGTGAAGCGTCAGGAAACTTAGCACCTCTGCTTCCCTGATCTGGGGCCGGATAAAACCCGGATGGGAGCGGATATAATCAATTAGCCACGATTGATACTTGGATAAACGGAAAAAATAATTCTGCTCGGTTATCTTTTCTACGGGCCGCTGACAATCAGGGCAAAACTGCTCGACTATCTGCGACTGTGGCCAAAACGTCTCGCAGGGCGTGCAATACCACCCTTCATAGGTATCAAGGTAAATATCGCCCTTTTGATAGACGATATCCAACGCCCGCTGCACAAACGTTGTGTGCCGCTTCTGAGTCGTGCGAATAAAATCGCTATACGAAACACCGAGCTTCAACCATAAATCCTCAAACTGCACAACTACCTTATCCACAAACTCCTGCGCAGTCACTGAAGCAGACTCGGCAGCCTTTTGAATTTTCTGCCCATGCTCGTCCGTGCCGGTCAAAAACCAAACATTGTCATTCCCCAGCCTCTGACGCGCATGGCGGATTAAACAATCAGCCGCAATCGTGGTATATGAATGCCCAATGTGCGGAGCTGCGTTCACATAATAAATCGGCGTCGTAATATAGAGCTTATTTTTCATGTTCTTTATCCTGGTAACTTATTTCGATCTGCGCGCCCTCCTCTAATTCAACCAGTGCGGATCGCTTAAATACATTGACGCTGATGACTTTTCCTTTTCCTTGCGGCGTGCTCACCCGCTCGCCCTCGCGCGGGAGCCCCTTTGAAAGCATCTTGTACGTCTCATACTCAAAAGAAAGACAGCACATTAACCTACCGCAGAGACCTGATATCTTTGGAGGGTTAAGGGGAAGCCCCTCCTCTTTTGCCATTTTAATCGTTACCGGCTCAAAGTCTTTTAAAAATTTTGCGCAACACAGCTCCCGGCCGCATGAGCCAAATCCGCCAAAAAGCTTAGCCTCATCGCGCACGCCGATTTGCCGAAGCTCAATCCTGGCTTTAAAAATCTTTGCCAAGTCCTTTACCAACTCTCTAAAATCAACGCGCCCACTCGCCGTAAAGTAAAAAATGATCTTGGTGCGATCAAAAGAATATTCTGCTTGCACTAATTTCATATCAAGCTTATGCTCATCGATCTTCTTCATGCAAGAGTTAAACGCCTCTTTCGCTTTTGAACGGTTTTCCTCAATCTGACGCACATCATTGGCATTAGCAACGCGCACAATCTTTTTTAATCCCTCTTTTGAGCATTTATCACACAGTGCCGCATCCTTTGGAGAAATAATCTGACCGTAGTCAAGCCCACGGTCATGCTCGACAATCACATAATCACCCTCTTTGCAGCTGAAGGTCGCAGCATTACATGAATATACTTGACCTGAATCTCTTAAACGCACAACAATCATTTGTTCCATAAAGCACCCTTTAGTTGTAATAACAGCAATTTGCTATTAATATTTTGCTCAAGATACATCGCAGTATCGGAAATTGTCTGCAGTATCTCATCTAACTCAAACGAGGAATACTGTTGCATGCGCGCTAAGAGTTCATCGCGGCGGTCCCGATGGATAAGTTCGGCGTGCGTTATGCCTGCTCGCAAAAGATACAAATCCCGAAACCAACTTATCAGCACAAGCAAGCATTGCCGGATATCGGCTTTTTCCTTAAACAATAAGGCATTGCTTGCCGAATGTTTTGCGAAAACCATCTCATCGAGCACGTGATTTTTATATTCCATAAAATCGCTATCGTTATAACGCAACGCAGCCCCGATTCGTCCTTCGCAAAAATAAGCCAGAAAATGAGCTACGGTATCAGAAAGCGCGAAATCATGCTTTAAAACTTTCTCTAATGCTAAACGCGGCAATGCACAAAATTTTATACCCTGGCAACGAGAAATAATGGTTTTTGCGATCCGCTGCGGCTGCGCGCTAATCAGTATAATCACGCTATCAGCAGGAGGCTCCTCAAGGATCTTTAAAATTGAATTTTCCGCCTCTTGAGTCAGACAATGAGCGTTGTCAATGATGAATACTTTCTTTTCTGCCTCATAGGGCCTGAAGTGTATCGCCCGTTGCAATGAACGCATTGCCTCAATCTTAAGCGCCTCGGCCTCTTCATTGGTGATATAATGCACATCAGGATGCTGATTATTGGCGATCCTCGTACACGACGGACACACGCCACAGGCATCAGCTGACGCTTGTTTGCATAATAAGGCCTGCGCAAATATTTTGGCCACGCGCGCCTTGCCAATCCCCTCGGGCCCGCTAAAAAGATACCCCCCCGGAATACGAGATTGCTTGAGCGCCTCCCGTAAAATCGCTATTGCCTGCGTTTGCCCTTTAATGTCGCTAAACGCCATGTCTGCTAATCCCTAATGCGCGAAGCACTAATCTTCTAATACGTTCCTGAGTCCTATGCTTATCACGCTGGACCTTAACGACTTTTATCCGGCGCGCATGCGTTGCCGCCAACGCTTGGTAACCACGACGAACCTTGCGATGATACGCCAATGACCTCTGTTCTATGCGATCCTCACAATATTGACGGTGCAATAAGCCTTTGCGCACCGGCAAATCAAGCAAGATGGTCAAATCCGGCGCAATTCCCTGCGTGGCAAACATACCGATACGCTTAATTAAACCGGTATCTATTCCTAAACCGTAACCCTGATACGCAATAGTCGAATCAAGAAAGCGATCACAAATAACAATCATGCCTTTTTTAAGCGCTGGCTTTATTATCTCTTTAACTACCTGCGCGCGCGCTGCCATATACAATAGCATCTCGCACTCTTGCGACATGGCAACATTCTTGCAGTCAAGGAGAATCGCCCTGATCTTCTCGCTGATCTTAACTCCCCCTGGCTCACGCAGATGCAAAACCTTAAGACCTTTGCGTGTTAAAAAATCAGCGAGGAGCTTTGACTGCGTGCTTTTGCCGCAGCCTTCCGAACCTTCAAATGTAATAAATACGCCTTTGCCCATAATCAATAGTTAATTCTGTTATTCTGATGCAGCAATAAAGATGACTTGCCTGTCATTGGTGACTTTATAAACCAACGAATGATCGTTGTATATCGGGTGCACAAATCTTATTTTCCACGCCCAGACAGGCTCTATATCCTCGTTGAAACGATTGGTGTACTCTGCGCAAACAAGCACATATTCGGATTTCTTAACATAATCCTGATCGATGAGACGTGTTTCCTCGGAAAAATGCGCTTGCGCAATAGTTATTGCCTCGATAATTGAGATGCGCGACGCAGGAATCGGATTACCTGATTTTCCTAACAGATGGGCCGGTATCAATACTATAGCAATCAAGAACATCAACTGCCAACGTTTCATAATCACCCTCCTACAGCTTTCTGCGCCAGGTAGTGCCGCTCTTTGAATCTTCAATAATAATGCCTTGCGCTTCTAATTCTTTTCTCAATGTATCAGAACGAACAAAATCTTTCGCCGCGCGAGCGCGTTGGCGCTCTTTAATCTTGGCCTCTATTTCATCTTCGCTGATTCCGACAACCGCTTGCTGCTTTGAAAGCGTGATGCCCAACGTACCTAAACATCCCCTTAATAACTCGTAAGCTCCGACGGTAAACGCCACATCCTCTATGCGCTTATTGATGCAATTCACCAAGTCAAATATCACTGCTAACGCCTGCGGCGTATTAAAATCATCATCCATAACCGCGATGAACCTCTGCTTTGCCGCGGTAAGCTCAGGGATATCTTGCGTTATATCTTGGGGCAACACCCCCTGGACTTTTTCAATCTTCTCTTTCAAAATAATAATTCTTTCCAACGCCTGACGCATCTCGCAAACCTTTTCTTCAGTGTAATCAATTGGATGAGTATAATGGGCTGAAAGAAAGAGCATGCGCAAAATATCAGCGTCTTTATGCCGAGCGAGAAAATCCTTTACCGTAACAAAGTTGCCCAGCGACTTAGCCATCTTCTGCGCACTAATAGTAAGCAAGCCATGATGCAGCCAATAACGGGCAAAAGGTTTCCCCGCGCCTTCAGACTGCGCGATCTCGTTTTCATGGTGTGGGAAGATAAGATCGAGCCCGCCACCGTGGATATCAAACTGATCCCCTAACAGAGCCGAGCTCATCACTGAACATTCAATATGCCAACCAGGTCTACCTTTTCCCCAGGGGCTATCCCATGACGGCTCTTGCTCCTTAGCCGCTTTCCAAAGAGCAAAATCAAGGGGATTACGCTTATTCTCAAGTACGGCAACTCGCGAGCCTGCTTCCATATTGTCAAACGACTGATGCGAAAGCTTACCATAATCTTTTGCTTTCGTAATATCAAAATACACATCATTGCCTGACTGATACGCGACGCCTCGCTCAATGAGCTTCTCAATAAAACTAACCATCTTACCTATATACTCGCTTGCCATGGGCTCAACATCGGGCCTCTGGATACCTAAACTATCCATCGCTTCATGATACGCGTCAAGATACTTGCCCGACACCCTGACAAAAGAAACGTTCAGATCATCATTAGGAAATTCTTTTCTTGCCTTAGCAATGATCTTATCATCAACATCAGTGACATTTCGCACAAAGGTCACGAGATAGCCGCGATAAGCCAAATAGCGCCGGATGACATCAAACACAAAAGCGCTGCGGGCATGGCCGATATGCGGCTCATCATACACAGTCGGGCCACAGACATACATGGTTACTGCCGGAGGCTTAAGCGGCGTAAATTCTTCTTTTTTTCTGCTAAGGGAATTGTAGATATATATCGACATGTAAACCGGTTTCGTCTTGCGGCGCTGATTTTAAGATTATCTATCTTTTCTCTAGTCTTTCTATTCTTTTCTCTAACTCATCGATATTTTGCATAATAGGGTCAAGGACATGCGCATGGTCAAGGGCCACATCAAGCTTTCTGCCGTCTTGCTTTGTAATGCGGCCAGGCACACCCACAACCGTCGAATTAGGAGGAACATCCTTGATCACCACGGCATTAGCCCCAATGTAGGAATTATCACCGACCGTAATATTGCCGAGAACCTTAGCGCCAGTGCCGATAACAACATTGTTTCCGATCGTAGGATGGCGCTTGCCTTTTTCTAATCCTGTCCCGCCTAACGTCACTCCTTGATACAAAAGCACATCATCGCCGATAACCGCAGTTTCTCCGATGACAACACCTGTGCCGTGGTCAATAAAGAAACGCTTGCCAATCGTCGCGCCTGGATGGATCTCGATACCAGTTATAAAACGCGCCCATTCGCTTAAAGCACGAGCAAAAAAATAAAGCTTAACGCTATAGAGCGCATGCGCAATGCGAAATATGACCAAGGCATGCAGCCCGCGGTAGAGCAAAAGCACCTCGATGAAACTTTTCGCAGCAGGATCTTTTTGCTGCGCTGCTTTTATATCGCCGTAAAAAAAGATAGAGACAAGTATCATCTTAAGCGCAAAAAGCGCCGCCAACACCATAAGTATTTGCATCAGGCATATCATTATATCCTCCCCTTGCATACCATAACAACCGCATGAGCGGCAATCGCCTGCTGATCTCCGATTGCATCCATTGACTCATTTGTTTTTGCCTTGATGTTCACACGCTTTTCTTCCACGCAAAACGCTCGAGCTACAGACGCGCGAATACGCGACTTAAAAGCGGTGAGATTCGGTTTTTGCGCAATAATCACTGTATCTAGATTAACAATACGAAACCCTTTTTTTGCCAAAAGCTTGACAACCCGCCTTACCAACGCCACGCTCGAAATATCTTTGTATCGCTGATCTGTATCGGGAAAAAGTTCTCCGATATCACCCTCACCAACAGCCCCCAGCAACGCATCCATAATAGCATGCAAAAGCACATCAGCATCAGAATGGCCCAGTAAACCTTTTTCAAAAGGAACCTCAACGCCACCCAAGATTAGCTTGCGCCCTTTTACTAAACGATGAATATCGTATCCTATACCTACTTTGTTAGTCATGTGTTTTAAGTTGCTAAGGGTTACCATCTTTGACCGAGTAACCATTAGTAACCTTTAGTAACGTTTGGTTACTATTATTAACAATATTTTCTTACTATGGCTTCCGCCAAAATCAAATCTTCCGGTGTTGTAATCTTGATATTGCTGTAAGAACTCTCAATAACGTGCACGCGCTTGCCCATCCGCTCAACCAACGCAGCGTCATCCGTTACCGAAATATTGCCATAGCGAGCATAAGCCTTTACAATAATATCTTTCTTAAATGCCTGAGGCGTCTGTATCTCCCAAAGCTGGCTACGGTCTAATGTCTTTTGAACCAAAAATCTGCTCGCAGTTTGCCGCGTTGCCCGCTGGGCGACTTTCTTTATCGTTGCCTTAACCGGCATCCCAACAATAGCAGCGCCTTGCTGGGCTGCCAGCTGAATAACGTTTGTGACCCATGCCTTCTGCAGAAATGGCCGCGCGCCATCATGGATGAGGACAACATCTGTTTCTTGTGGTAAACACTGCAAGGCGTTATAAACCGAATCCTGCCTTAACAAACCACCCTCTACCACCTTTGTGATTTTCTTAATATGATATTTCTGGATAGCGGCCAGTATCCCTTTTTTATTTTCTGGATTAACAACGACAATAACACCTTTAACCGAAGGATGTTGACTAAGTATCTTGAGGCTAAAGATAATAATCGGCTGGGAACAAACCTTAACCAGCGGCTTAGGGATCGTCGATCTAAACCGCTTACCCTGCCCTGCCGCAAGGACAATTGCGGTTACCTGCGTCATCGTTCAATCTTGGTAAAAATCATTCTGCCGGCCTGAGTCTGCAGCACTGATGTTACCGCTACATTAACTTCCTGGCCGAGAAGCTTACGGCCTTCTTCAACAACAACCATAGTGCCATCATCCAGATAACCGACAGCCTGATTGGATTCTTTGCCTTCCTTCAGCAGTTTTATACGCATATGCTCACCGGGAAAAACAACCGGCTTTAAAGCATTGGCTAGTTCATTGATATTAAGCACTTTAATACCCTGGAAGCTGGCAACGCGGTTAAGATTAAAATCAACGGTCAAGATCTTCGCGTCCAAGAGCTTTGCCAATTTGACCAGCTTGGCGTCAACTTCATGCGTATCAGGAAATTCTTCCTCATGAATACTTATATCACCGCCAGCTTCCTTTTGAATCACATGGAGGATCTCAAGGCCGCGTCTGCCCCTCTGTCGCTTGATAGAATCAGTCGAATCTGCAATCTGCTGAAGCTCTTTCAACACAAAACGCGGGATAATCATTTTCCCCGGCAAAAATCTTGTCTTGATAATATCCTGGATCCTTCCGTCTATAATCACGCTCGTATCCAAGAGCGTTACCTCCTCCTCCTGATCCTGCCGTCGCAGACGCACATAGGGGATAATCACATTAAACTCATCTTTTCCGCGTAAACCAATAACCATGCCCAGATAACAAAACACCAGTGTCAAGGTAACGCGCACCAATGCCAAGGCCTCATCCGTTACCGGCGCAAGGCTCACCGCGTCAATAACAAGCTTTGACATAATCAAACCTAAGATCAGGCCAAACACGGCGCTGGATAGCCCCTTCACGGAAACCTTGCGCATCCCAATCTCAAGAAGAATAAGCACCAAACTCGCCGCCGCCCCAATCAGGCCGCCCAAAATCATGGATTTGCCAAAAGTAACGGTCTGCGATCCAATAATTATGCTTGCGATAACAAAAAGAATGCGCGCAAATAATAAATTCATAGCGTTAACCTCCCTTAAGTATAATGCCAAGCGCCTCCTGCAGCGTCGCCACGGGCGCTAATTCTATCTTTCCCTTATAGTGCACATTCTTAAAATTATTTTTTGGCAGGACACAACAGGTGAAACCCAATTTTTCCGCCTCTTTAATACGCACATTCACCTGCGAGATACTGCGGATCTCGCCTGTCAAGCCTACCTCACCTAAACACAGCGTTTCTGCGGCAGCGGGCCGTTCCCGGAACGCTGAAGCAACTGCTGCTGCTACAGCCAAATCTGCTGCCGGATCCTCAACCTTGATACCGCCAGCCACATTAACGAAAATATCTTCAACCTCAAGATTCAAGCCAATTCTTTTTTCAAGCACCGCAACCAACAAACTTAAACGATTAAAATCAAACCCCTGGGTTCTGCGCCGCGCGTATCCAAAACTAGACTTGCTCACTAATGATTGGATCTCAACCAACAAGGGTCGGCTCCCCTCTAGAATCGAAACTACCACCGAACCAGAAACATGTTTTGGCCGCTCTGACAAAAATATCTCGGAAGGATTCTTTACCTCCTGCAGGCCCTCGGGCCCCATTTCAAATACACCAATCTCATTGGTCGAGCCAAACCTGTTCTTAACTGCGCGCAGGATCCTGTACATCGAAAATCGATCACCCTCAAAATATAACACCGTATCCACAATGTGCTCAAGCCGCGTGGACCTGCCAACGTCCCCTCTTTCGTCACATGACCGATAATAAAAACAGTGGTATTCGTACCCTTGGCTAACTGCGTTAACAACCCAGCGCATTCCCTGACCTGGCTGACGCTGCCCGGCGATGAGCTAATGCGAGGATCAAAAATAACCTGTATAGAATCAATAATCAAGGCTTCGGGTTTGAGTTTTTTCGTTTGCTCAATAATAATCGCAAGGTCTGTTTGATTAACCATATAAAGGTTGTCTGCCTCCAATTCTCCTAGACGCTCGGCGCGCAACTTGGTCTGAGCAACAGACTCTTCTCCGCTAACATACAGCACGGTCTTGCCCTGCTTAGTGAGCTGGTTTGAAACCTGAAGCGCAATCGTTGACTTGCCAACGCCAGGGTCGCCTCCGATCAACACCACTGACCCTGCAACAATCCCCCCGCCTAAAACACGGTCAAATTCTGCTATACCGGTTGAGGTGCGGCTTGCCTGTTCAACGGCGACATCCTTTAAGCGCACCGGCTCATCCCGATAAAAAGAAATATTCTCCTTCTCTTTCCCCATCGACGCAGAATAATCCTCTTCCGCAAATGAATTCCACGTATTGCAATCCGGACACTTGCCCAGCCATTTCGGAGATTGAAAACCACAGGTTTGACAAGAAAAAACGGTTTTTGTTTTCACTTTTGCTCTTTGCCTTTGATCATTAATTTCCAAGGATGTTTGCGGATATCAACAGCTAAGGCTTCAAGTTCACGCATGGTTGATTCCATAACCTCATAAATAGTATCATCGTAAAGAAGCTTGCCTACCGTGCCCTCTTTATTGTTAATCCTCTGGATACTCTCATCAAGATGGGAGGTAATTTGTTTGGCCAGCTGCGCTACCTCATGCATAGCTATGGGATCAGTGCCCGTTAATGTTTCATTTTCCTGCAGCACCGAAGCGTATTGCTTCCCTGGTATAATTTCAACATAGCGCTCACCCATGAGCCCCAAGGTATTAACCCACACTGATGAATCAAGGGGAATCTTAACCTCGTTTTTTACCCATGCCCCTAGCTTAACCTTAGTGACATTGTCCGCGTGATCCCGCTCAATAGAAACCTCTTTAACCTCTCCCACATCAACGCCGGCAAAACGCACAGGCGCGCCCACCTTAACACCATTGACAAAATGAAAGACAAAGTTAACATGGTATCCTGAATTCCATGTGGTAAACTTTCCGATTATAAGCACAAATGCCGCAAGCACAACAAGGCCAAAGAATACAAAAACACCAACCTTCAATTCTAGCTTGGTTTTCCCAAATACCATCCTTCTCCTCCGTCGATAAAGAATCGTTACCGATAATTATCCAACGTCTCTGTAATCGGCCCTTGCGCTAAGCCGTTGATGAACTGATGTACTACGGGATGGTCCATGCATTGAATTTCATCCGCATGGCCTTGCGCGATAATTCTTCCCCGATACAACATAGCAATAGAATCAGAAATTTTATACGCGCTCTTCATATCGTGGGTGACGACGATTGAGGTCACCTTAAGCGTATCATGCATCTGCTTAATCAAATCATTGATACTGTCCGCGGTGATCGGATCAAGGCCGGTTGTTGGCTCATCGTATAAAATTATTTCCGGCTTTTGGCATATCGCCCTGGCTAAGGCGACGCGCTTTTTCATCCCGCCGCTTAAATCAGAGGGCATCATTGAGCCGATGCCGCACAAGCCGACTAACGATAACGACTCCTCGGCCCGCTCAAGCAACTCTTTTTCGCAGATCGGCGTATGCTCCAGGAGACCAAAACCAACATTCTCTGCAACCGTCAATGAATCAAACAACGCCCCGCCCTGAAACACCAGCGCGACCTTCATGCGGATCAGATCAAGCTCCTTGGTGTTTAAACGCGTCACATCTTTTTTATCTATAAATATCTGCCCCTGATCGGGCTTCATAATCCCAACGATATGC
>JAGOIJ010000049.1 GCA_017995695.1 Candidatus Omnitrophota bacterium
TTTGGCATTCCGTTACAGCATATTTGTCGGGCGCTTAAGATTATCGCTCGCAAGCATCCTGATCTTGGGATTGTCTATCCTGTTCATCCGAATCCTGAGGTTCGTCGAATAGCAAATCAAGAGCTCACCGGGCTAAGAAATATAGCTTTGATTGAGCCGCTTGGGTATATTGATTTCATCAAGCTTATGGAGCGATCTTGTATTGTGTTAACTGATTCTGGAGGAATCCAGGAAGAAGCGCCGTCATTGGGCAAGCCGGTATTGATCCTGCGCGATAAAACTGAACGGCCGGAGGTGGTGCAGGCTGGTTGCGCTAAGCTTATCGGCACAAGCACGCAGTCGATCGTTTCTGCGTGTGAGAGGCTGTTATCAAATAAACAAAGCTATCAGTCGATGAGCCGGAAAAAGAATCCCGTAGGCGACGGCAAAGCTGCTGTGCGCATCAAGCGTTTTGTGGATGTATATATGAGAAAGATTAGTTAAAAAGTCCATGCGCTACGTTTTCAAAAATAAAATTCTTTGTGCTACTTGCGCGATTATTGACGCGATGGGAGAGGTGTGTACTTTTTTGCCTAGGAAGCTTAAGCGTCCGTTGCTTCCTTCAGAAATTAAAACTATCCTTGTGGTGCGTCTTGATCATATCGGCGATGTGTTGTATGCGACCTCTGTCCCTGCGTTGCTTAAGGGTCGTTTTCCGAATGCGCGCATTGTTTTTCTTGTGGGGAGCTGGGCCAAGGAGATCGTGAGCGGGAATCCTTATATTGATGAGACTCTTGTTTTTGACGCGCCGTGGTTTAATCGAAAAAGCCTGCGGGCATTTTCTATGCGGTCTTTTTTTAATCTTGCAAAGCGACTGAAATCATATCACTTCGATCTCGGTCTAGACTTACGGGGTGATTGCCGACATATCTTTTTGATGACTTTAGGGAAAGTTGCCTTTCGCATTGGGTTTGGTATTACCGGAGGAAGATTCTTGTTGCATCATTGTGTTTCCTATGATGCTGCGTTGCGTCCTTCAGAGAGGAATATCCAGTTGTTGAGCGTTCTGGGGATTCAGGCGTTAAAGGCTGAACCGGTGCTATATTCACAGCCAAGTAATGTCAGTGAAGCAAAAGCCTTTCTTAAAAAGCATCAACTCGACGCCAACGGCATAGCCATCATGCATCCTTGCGCAGGAACAAGCGTGAAGAATTGGCGCGATGCCCGTTTTGCCGCGCTGGCTGATAGACTGGCGAAGGAATTTTTATTAAAAGTAATGTTTGTGGGCGCGTCAGAGGACAAAGGGCGCATTGATTCTATTGTGCAAATGTGTGCAATAAAACCCCTTAATGCCGCCGGTGAATTTTCGCTCAAGACATTAGTTGAAGTACTGAAAGCGGCGCGACTCTTTGTCGGGATTGATTCAGGCCCGGGACATCTGGCTTCGTGCGTGGGCATTCCTACGGTGTTGCTCTACAGCGGCACCAATACATCAGATGCTTGGGCTCCTCAAGGGAAACGCACCGTGGTTGTTGAAAAACAGATTTCCTGTAAAGCGTGCGAGCGCGCAGAATGTCTCGATACTATTTGCATGGATTTGATTTCAGTGAATGATGTAATAGGGGCAGTCAGGCAAGTATGGCAGAAAGCTTAGGATTATGATAAACATCGGTTTTGATGCGCGCATGATTACCCATCCGGGAATTGGGCGCTATATGCAGAATTTATTTACTGTTTGGCGAAATAATATTAATGGCGTAAAGCTAAAGCTGTATGGTAATCCGGATGAGTTAAGGCCGTTTAGCCCTCTTGAAATTTGCGCATATAATGCTTCCCTTTACTCGTGGCAGGAGCTTGCTTCCAAGACTTTTAATGACCAATCGCTTGACCTTGTGCATATCCCGCATTTTAATGCTCCTTTAGGTAAGCCTAAGCGCCTCGTGGTAACGATCCATGATCTTATTTACTTAAAATTTCCGCAAAGTTCAAGTTTTCTGCGTCATGTGGCATTTAAGCCGTTGCTTGCGCATGTGCTTAAGCGCGCAGACCGCATTATTGCGGTTTCAGAGAACACAAAACAGGATATTATAAAGTTTTGCCCGACAGCTTCAGAAAAGATAGAGGTAATATATGAAGCTGCGGATCCTATGTTTAGGAAAATAGAAGACACTACTTATTTAGAGCAGATGCGCCAAAAACTTAATCTGCCGAAAGAATTTATTCTTTTTGTGGGGAGTATCCGTTCGCACAAAAATATTGAACGATTGCTGGAGGCTTACTGTCGTTTGCAAGCGCTGGGTATTAAGCATCGTTTAGTCTTGGTCGGCAGGCCAAATCCACGGGAATCGTATTTGCTTGAGAAGATTAAAGCAACGGATGCTATGTTTCTTGCGCAAGCAAGCCCGCAAGATTTAGTTGCGCTCTATAATCTGGCAACGGTATTAGTATTACCTTCAGTGTATGAAGGCTTTGGCTTGCCGGTGCTTGAGGCTATGGCCTGCGGGGTGCCTGTGGCAGTATCTTCAGTTGCGTCGTTACCGGAGATTGCCTCAAAGGCTGCAGTTTATTTTGATCCATTTGATAGTAAGGATATTCAAGCTGCATTATGCAGGATTTGTAGCGACGAGGGTTTACGAAAACGTTTAATCCAGGAAGGGTTCGCGCGGAATAGCCAGTTTTCATGGGATAAAGCAGCAGCGCAAACTCTTCGTGTTTACCAAAGCATATATGAGAGCGCATAAAGATCAGATAACCGATGCCGCCACCAAAAAGGCCTGGGAAGAAAATTGGGCTGAAGTAGATGTAGCCAAGATCCTTGAGATTTTCTCTTATCCGAGGGTTAAGCGTCAGGTAGCGTTATTTAAAGAATTTCTACCTAAGGATAAGCCTATCCTTGAGGGTGGGTGCGGACTTGGCCCCTATGTTATCTATTTTAGGAAACACGGTTATAATTTGATTGGCACTGACTATAATCATTCTCCATTACAAAAGATTAATGCTTATGATAAAACTATCCCTGTTTTTTGTTCTGATGTTACGCGTCTACCCCTTGCGGATAACTCAATGGGAGGCTATCTTTCTTTGGGGGTTATCGAACATTTTACCGAAGGCCCTGAAGCCGCAATACAAGAGGCTTATCGGGTCTTGGCGTCTCAAGGTAGCTTTATCGTAGTGGTGCCGCAGCGCTCGATTTTGCATTTAGCAAAGTATCCTTTGCAATGTTTGAAAAGAAGCACGATTGTCTCTCGGCTATGCAAGAAACAACAGCGCCAGTATTATTGGGAGCAGTATTTCAAGGTCAAGGATTTAAGAAAAATTTTTGAGAAACACGGTTTTATCGTTATCAAGGTGTTACCAATTGACCAGGACCATTCGTTAGTTAGTTTTGCCTCATGCTTCAGGGATAAAAAGTCTTTTGATAATGCCAACAAAACAGCTTTGTGGCTGTCGCGTACAATACTAGAACGATTTTTCCCCTGGAGTACCGCATCAGGGGTGGTTTTTTTCTGCAGAAAGGCTTAAATGAAAGTAGCTTTGGTGCATGATTGGTTAACGGGCATGAGGGGAGGGGAAAAGTGCCTTGAGGTATTTTGCGAGCTCTTTCCCGATGCAACCTTGTTTACGTTATTGCATAAAAAGGGCGCCCTTTCTCCTACTATTGAGCATATGAATATCAAAACATCCTTTATCCAGCGTCTTCCTTTGGCTGTGACGAGCTACCGCAATTACCTGCCTTTGTTTCCGCGGGCTATTGAGTCTTTTGACCTCAGCGGATTTGATTTCGTGTTGAGTTCAAGCCATTGCGTGGCAAAGGGAGTGCGTGTGCCTCAAGGAGCGGTGCATATATGTTTTTGCCATACTCCCATGAGATATGCATGGCTGTTTTTTCAGGATTATTTTGGCGCGATGAATCCTCTTAAAAAAGCACTTATCTTTCGCGTTATCAATAGGTTAAAGGCATGGGACCAGCGCACAAATGAAAGTGTTGACTTTTTTATAGCTACATCGGATAATGTGAAAAAAAGAATCAAAGATTTCTATGGTCGGAATTCGGATATTATAAATCCACCGGTCGATACGGATGTTTTTAGTATAGGCGGCCATGAAGAGGATTATTATCTTATGGTTTCGGCGTTGGTGCCGTATAAGAGGGTTGATTTGGCTATCCAGGCCTTTAATGATAGCGGAAGAAAGTTGATTATTATCGGCACGGGTAATGTCCAGCAGACATTGCGCAGGATGGCAAAAGATAATATCACTTTTCTTGGTTGGGTTGATGATGCGGGTATTCGGCAGCATTATCAGCGTTGTCGCGCGCTCATCTTTCCCGGTGAGGAGGATTTTGGCATTGTCCCGCTTGAAGCGCAGGCCTGCGGTAAGCCGGTTATCGCATATGGCAGGGGTGGGGCGCTTGAAACCATTACCAAGCGCACAGGCGTATTTTTTTATGAACAAACCCCCCAGGCTCTTAATGATGCGCTGAAGCATTTTGAAGCCAATGCGGGTAATTTTAAGCCTGATGAGATCCGTAATCATGCGCTGCGTTTTAGCCGGGTTTCTTTTAAAGAAAAGATTAAACAGTATATTATAAGCAAGGTGCCATGTTAAAAAAATATAGCCAAACACTACAAGCTGCTTTTTTCTTCCTGGATATGCTTATTATCGGCGTATCCTGGATTGGCGCGTTTTACCTGCGTTTTTATTTTGGCCCTATACCTGTGGTAAAAGGCATCCCGGCATTTGAAGATTTTTTTGTTTTGTTATATTTTCTTTTACCTATCTATGGGATTCTCTTCCGTTATTTTGGGTTATATGAGCCGATGCGTTCTGGCGCGCGCACAGCGGAAATTAAAAAAGTAATTACAGCTTCGTTAGCCTCAACACTCGTTTTTATAACCTTGGTGTATCTATTCCGGGAGTATAAATATTCCCGTATTGTTTTTCTTTATTTTTGGCTCTTAAGCACTGTATTCTTGTGCGCGTTCCGGTATATGTTGCGTTCTTTTTTGCGTTGGTTTCGCATGCGGGGCCATAATCTGCGCTACGTGCTCATAGCTGGCGATGGAAAACTTGCCCAAGATGTAGCTTTACGATTAATGCACCATGGCGAATACGGATTTAAAGTTGCGGGTTTTGTCAGTAAGGATGAAGACCAGGTGGGTAACGTAATATCCGGCATCCCTGTGGTAGGCACGTATAAAGATATTAAAAATATCATTGTTCGTTTGTCTGCCGACCAATTAATTATCGCTTTGCCTTTTGACCAGATGAGATTATTAAAAGTTATCCTTGGTCAGGTTGCAGAAGAGATGGTTGAAATTAAGATCGTTCCTGATCTGTACCAGTATTTCACCCTGCGTAAAGGTATTGAGAATCTCGAGGGTCTGCCGGTTATTAATATTAGGGAATCGCCTCTGTATGGATGGAATAAGCTTGCAAAACGCTTGTTTGATATTGCAGTCTCTTTGAGTATCCTGGTGTTTTTATCTCCGATTTTATTTATTTTGGCAGTTGCTATCAAGCTTTCTTCTCCCGGTCCGATTTTTTATGTGCAGGAACGTATGGGGTTGGATGGCACCATTTTTAACATAATTAAATTTCGTTCAATGTTTATATGGGCAGAAGAAGGGACCGGGCCGCAGAGGACCCGCAAGAACGATGCGCGCAGGACCAGCATTGGCACGTTTATGCGTAAATTTAATCTCGATGAATTACCGCAGTTTATTAATGTGCTTAAAGGAGAGATGAGCATTGTGGGGCCGCGACCCGAGCGTGAAGCCTTCATGCAGGAGTTTAAAAAAAGAGTGCCGGAATATATGTTGCGTCACACCATGAAGGCGGGGATCACGGGTTGGGCGCAGGTGAATGGTTTGCGCGGCGAGACTGATATTGAGGAGCGTACGCAATTCGATCTTTATTACATCGAGCATTGGTCAATGTGGTTTGATCTAAAAATATTCTTTCGCTCGTTTATCGCGGTGAAAAATGCCTATTAAGTATATTACGCGTTTTCGTGAGTTTGTTTTGTATTTGCTGTTGTTTGCCAGTACCTTTTCGAATGCTTTTGTAGAAGTGTGCACGGGTATAACGATATTTTTTTTCTTGGTTAGTAAGGCTTTGAGAAAAGATGCGCGCATACCCAAGAACCCCGCAACAGTATTTTTAGTGATGTATTGGGGAGTCATAATCCTTTCTATGGTGCGCAGCGGATTTTTTCCTGAATGCGTGCAGGGTTTTGGCAAAGTAATGAAATACACCTTTCTTTTCTTGGCAGTGGTTGATCTTTTAGGCGATGATCAAAAGCGACTTATGCGACTGTTTTGGGTTCTTATCGGCGTTTCGGGTTTTGCCTATATCAATGGCGTTTTCCAGTATATTGTTGGTTTTGATTTTATGCGTCATCACACGTTAGATACACTTGATTATTTGAGGCGCATTAACGCAGGGTTTGTGCATGCTAATGATTTTGGAGCTTATAGTATCATGGTGTTGCCGTGGGCGTTTATTTGTTTCAAGAAAAGCTTATCTATGAAGGTGCGTTTATTACTAGGGGCTGTCTGCGCGCTTGGCTTTTGGTGTCTTTTGCATACTGCTTCGCGTGGCGCAATGCTAGGTTTATTTATAGGGGTCATCGTGTTTCTCATATTTTTCCGGCCTAAATTCTTGTTCGCTGTTCCAATATTACTTGCGGTGTTCGCTGTATTATCTCCAGATGGGGTAAGAAGGATTACCCTTATGTTTAACACCGAGCATAGCACGGGTTGGGAGCGGCTCCAGTTGTGGAAGGGGACATGGGCAATGATATGCCAGCATCCCATACTTGGTTTTGGTATTAATACCTATTCGCACTATTTTCCCCAATTCAAGCCGATCGAATACCCGGATTTAAAATATGTGCATAATTGCTATCTTCAGATGTGGTCCGAAATAGGTATTGTGGGATTGTTGGTTTTTTTATTGTTGATTGGCTCGATCATCCTGGCGGTTGTGCGCAAGCTTCGACAGAAGGTGCTGGTTGGTAACGTCGAGGGTTTGTTGCTCTTGGGGATTGTAAGCGGCTATATCGCTTTTTTGGTGCATGCAAGTCTTGACACGAATCTGTATTCGTTGCTGCTTCAGACCATGTTTTGGGTGGTAAGCGCGTATTTGGTCAGTTTAAACAAAGTGGTTACACAAAGGCTTCCCAAGGAATAAGATCTATGGTTATTGTATTGCTCATGAATGCTTTGGTAGCGCTAAGTGCTTATTGGATGACTTATAGGCTCTTAGGCTTTACGCGTTGCATTGATGGGTTGCTGGCTTTTTTTATTGTATATTTTGGGCAAATTATTATTGTTGAAACAGGGCTTGGAATAGCAAATTCTCTTTTTTTAAACAATGTTATTATTGCTCATTGCGTAGTGCTTGCGATAGTTTGGTTCTTATCGCGTACAAAACTCCCCGTAACTCCTTGTCAAAACCTGCGTGATTCTTTATCGAGCCTCATTCGTCACAAGGTTGTATTGCTGGGGTTTGCTTTTATTCTGGGTTTTGGCATCGTAAAGATCGCTATTAATCTGGTAAATCCGCCGTGCGGATGGGATAACATTAGTTATCATTTTGTTTTTCCGGTTGAATGGCTTAAAAGCGGCACGCTTGACACGCCAATAAGCATCTGCGATGATCCCAGCCCGCCGTATTACCCGATTAATGGAAGTTTGTTTTTCTTGTGGTTTATGCTGCCGTTGAAAAACGTTTTCTTGGCTGATTTAGGACAGGTGCCATTTTTTATTGTTGCTTTTTTATCTGTGTATGCAATCTGCAGGAAGCTTGACGTGCGCCAGGAATATGCATTTTTTGGCGCAGCTCTTTTTATGTTGACGCCGAACGTTTTTAAGCAGCTTGAGATTGCATATGTCGATGTGATGATGGCTGCTTTGTTTTTTGCCGGATTGAATTTTTTGCTTGCGCTTCGCCAAGATTTTTCTTTGAAACATTGCGTTGCTTGGTCATTGTATTGCGGCGCGTTTCTCGGCACGAAGACTTCTGCAATCATATATGGGTTGTTTCTTATCGGGTTATTTTTTGTTTTGCTCGTAGGCAGGATAAAAGAGAAGCAAGGAGTAGGGCGAGTTTTTGGCTATCTTGCAGTTTTCTTTGCCATAATTATTATCACGGGTGGGTATACCTATGTGAAAAACTTCCTGGTTACAGGTAATCCTTTATTCCCTGCGGATATCCATGTTCTCGGCAAGCGCCTGTTTAAAGGAGTGATGCCGTTCGCTACGTATCGGGCGCATTGGACGCCGGAAGATTTTAACCTCAAAAAGTTTTTATTTGGCGAAGGTATGGGCGGCCAGTTTATCATCTTTGTAATTCCTGCGGTTATCCTGGCGCCACTGGTTGCGCTTAAGCGTGCAAATCGCGGAATGCGCTGCATTAGTTTTTATGTATCATTGCTGCCGATCGCGCTTTTTTTATCATTTATTTTTCTCATGCCGCAGTTCTGGGTAAGGTATCTTTATCCTTTTTTGGGAATGGGCTTTGTGGGGGCAATGATGCTTATCGAATTGGCGCGTGTGCCCGCATGGCTTGTGCGAACGCTAGTCTTTGCTTGTTTTGTGGCTAGCGTCGGAGAACTATCCGGCCATCTTGAGCTTTTTTCATCGATGATGTTTTCTTTGTTGTTTTTTTTCAGCTTAAGAAAGCTGATGCAGGCAAGGATCACCCGCGCGTGGCTGATCGGCTTAGGAATAGGATTGTTTGCCCTCCTGCATATTTTGAATATCGATTATGACGCGCATGAGTATGACCGCTATGCAAAGCCGCTTCCGTATGTAAATTATGTTCCAGGTGACAGATTGGCTTGGAAGTGGGTCAATGACAATGCTCATGGAGTTAGGATCGCTTACGCCGGGATTCCGCATATGTTGCCTTTGTATGGCAGGCATTTTAAGAATGATGTGATGTATGTTTCTGTGAATAAGGTGCAGCCTATCAAGCTACATTATTTTCCAGAAGCTTGCTATACGTGGGATACCGATTATTTAAAAGTTATTGCAAGCCTTGAGCGTGAGGGGAATTTCCGCGAGCACCCTAATTATTCAACATGGTTGAGAAATTTGCACTCTGAACAGATCAGATACCTGGTGGTGTATTCATTCCGCAGACTTAAGACGATGGTTTTTCCTTTGGAGGATGTCTGGGCAGGAGCTCATCCGGAAGATTTCACTCTTGCTTATACAAATGATGCCGTGCACATTTATGAGGTGAAAAGCAGATGAAGATATCTATCGTGGTTCCTGCTCACAATGAAGAGGAAAATATCGCCGATGTTATCCAGCAGATAGAAACAGCTATTGATTTGGACCATGAGTTGGTTGTTGTTAACGATCATTCAAGCGATGCAACACCTACTATTGTAACAGGCCTGATGCAACGTTATCCTCGCTTGAGGCTGGTGCATAATACTGAACCCGGTGGGTTTGCCAATGCCATTAAGGCAGGGTTAAAGAATATGCGGGGGGATCTGGTGGTTCCAGTAATGGGAGATCTATGCGATGATCTGGCAACCATAAAAGAAATGTATGCCAAGATACTGGAAGGATACGATGTTGTTTGTGGCTCCCGTTATTTCGGAGGAGGCGAACGTAGGGGTGGCTCAAAATTTAAGGGAATGCTTTCCTCGTGTGCGGGTTGGTCATTGCATATGCTGCTTGGGATAGCAACGCATGATATCGCCAATGCCTTTAAGATGTATCGAAAAGAAGTGATCCAAAGCATTACGATTGAATCAAAGGGGTTTGAGATATCTATGGAGCTTCCGGTTAAAGCGTATTGTCTGGGTTTTAAGATAACCGAGGTGCCTACTATTTGGAAAGAGCGCACTAAGGGTAAATCGAGTTTTAAGGTGCTGCAATTATTGCCTAGCTATTTTAAGCTGTATGTATGGGTGTTATGGAAAAAGGTTTTCGGTGGTAGCGGTAAGCGATGCGTAAAACAATGACAAAAAAGACTAATATCTTAGGGATTTCCTGTTTCTATCATGATAGCGCAGCAGCGTTAGTCCAGGATGGGTTGATTATAGCTGCGGCCCAGGAAGAGCGCTTTACCCGCAAAAAACACGATTTCAATTTTCCCTATAACGCTATTGCATGGTGTCTAACAGCTTCAGGAATAACTATTGATGAAGTTGATTTCGTGGTGTTTTATGATAAGCCGCTCATCAAATTTGAGCGCATCCTTGAAACATCGCTCATGTATGCGCCGACAGGCATACGGCAGTTTATCCAGGCTATGCCGTTGTGGCTTAAGCAGAAATTGTGGATTCCGGAGATTATCCGCAAAGAGTTAAAGTATAAGGGTTAGCTTTTATTTTTCGAACATCATTAATTGCACGCTGCCAGGGCTTTTTTT
>JAGOIJ010000050.1 GCA_017995695.1 Candidatus Omnitrophota bacterium
CAGATTCCTTGCGTTTATTATCTTGAAAAAAACAAAGACGTATGTTTTTGAGCGTAAGCCCCTCCAGCAGGCGCGGAAACGGTTCTTTCAGCACAAGCGGGACTAGCCCGGGCCTTAAGACGCTGATCCGATGGCCCAAATGCTTGGCCATACACATCCCCTCACCCGTCGATCCAGTGGCTGCATAACTCATGCCTCCTGTAGCCAGAATGACCCGATCGCCCGCAAGAATGCTGCCATCAGATAACACCACGCCTTGCAAGCGATCGCCTTTGACACTGACATCTTTGGTTGCCGTCTTCATTCGCACATCAACCTTAGCATGCCTTAATGCATGCTCAAGCGCCTTAACCACACTCGATGATTTATCACTCACCGGGAATACACGGCCCTGCCGTTCTACTTTCATAGCCACGCCACGGGACTGAAAAAAATCAACCAGTTGTACATGGAAAAATGCCTTGAAGGCATCGCGTAAAAATGCGCTGGTATGGGAAAAACGAGAGAGGAATACATCAAGGTCGCAGGCATTGGTAAGATTGCAGCGACCTTTACCGCTTAAAAGGAGCTTCTTACCAAGACATGAATTTTTTTCTAAAAGAAGTACGTTTCCGCCGGCAGACGCTGCCTGAATTGCCGCCATCATCCCTGCAGGGCCCGCGCCAACAACGATTATTCTTTTCGCATCCACTACAGACCAAAATCCTTTATGGTAAATATTGAATCGAGCCTTAATCCTTTGCGGGCAAGATTTTCTGTGGCGCCCTCACAACGGTCGATAATGACCAGGCATCGATCGATAACCACCCCTGTCTGCGCAAGGGCCTCCTGCGCCTCAAGAA
Source organism: Candidatus Omnitrophota bacterium (assembly GCA_017995695.1). GTDB lineage: Bacteria > Omnitrophota > Gorgyraeia > Gygaellales > Profunditerraquicolaceae > JAGOIJ01. Next base: position 843 of record JAGOIJ010000050.1, read on the forward strand.
GGGCTTTTCCAGTTGTGGCGACATCATCCACTAACAGAACGCGGCTGCCTCGTGCGAGCGCTGGCCCTTCAACCTGTCGTTGCGTGCCGTGTTCCTTGGCTGCCTTACGCACAATAAAGGTAGGCATAGGCTTACCTTGCAGGTAACTAAGCGCAGCAACTGCACCCACGATGGGATCAGCTCCCAGCGTTGGCCCGCCGATTGCATCTATTTTTTCCCCTTTGACTAAATCTAACATAAGCGTAGCTACGAGAAAAGCACCCTCTGGCGTCAAGGTAATCACTCTTCCATCTAGATAGTAGTTACTTTTCTTGCCTGAAGAAAGAGTGAAGTCGCCGCGCTTAAGCGCCTGGCGCTCAAGCAAGGTAAACAATTGAGATTTAAGGTTGGAAAAAGTCTGTTCCATAGGTAGATTATTGTACTATCTTGAGCAGTAGATGTCAAATATATTGCGGTGTTACAACGAGTCATGGCGAATAGCAATGTTATTACGCTCTCCCTTAGTGTCATTGTGGGGAGCGCTCACTTGTGTCATTGCGAGGAGCGAAGCGACGAAACAATCCCGAAGGTTGCGAGGACTCAAGGACGAAGCAATCAAAGATTGAGATTGCTTCGCCCCCTGCGGGGGCTCGCAATGACACATGGGCTAAAGCCCTCGCAATGACACAAAACGCACAATTCATTATTGTGTTTTCGTTTTGACAAAACAGGCTTTACCTGTTATCATACTGCATTATGTGGCAAGCGCTCAAGCAAGGGCTTACTGATATTTTCTACCCGAAAGTATGCCTTACCTGCGGCGACAGTCTTTCGCGTAAACCAGCCAAAGATCAATTCGTCTGTCTTGAATGCTGGGGAAAGATTAAGATCAACACGCCGCCGTTTTGCCATTTTTGCGGAAGAAAGCTCGATCGCATAAGGATAGCAAAGCATCTCTGTCGCGCTTGTCTTAAAAAGCATGTTTCGTTTGACCGCGCCTTTTGCCCCTGCGAATATAGCGGCGTACTTAAAGATCTGATACACGCCTTCAAATATCAAGGGAAAGATTACCTGGGAGAACCATTAAGCACGCTTATGATCAATCATATTAAAGAATACAACCTGCCGATACAGTATCTGGACGCGATTGTTCCGGTTCCGCTGCACAGCGCCAAATTACGCGAACGCGAATTCAATCAGGCCGCGGTTTTGTCGCATTGTATTGGCAAGGCATTCAACAAACAAGTAGCGGATCAGGTCCTTATCAGGAACCGCCCTACCAAAACTCAGACCGACCTGACGCCATGCGAACGGACAGAGAATGTCAGGGAAAGTTTTTCGGTCGTGCATCAAGATGCTATTCGGCAAAAACACCTCCTCCTGGTTGATGATGTGCTCACCACTGCTGCTACCTCATCCGAAGCAGCAGGCGCTTTAAAACGCGCTGGCGCAGGAATGGTGTTCGTGCTTGCCTTAGCAAATTAACCATGAAAATCCTTCGCTCTTATTTTTTAAAAGAATTTATTGGGCCGTTTTTCCTCTCACTCGGCGTACTGACCTTTGTCATGCTCTTGGGAAATCTTGCGCAGATCGCCAATATGGTAATCAATAAGGGGGTCGACATTGTCAGCGTGACCAAACTTTTTCTCTTTATGATCCCTTATCTTTTAATCTACACCTTCCCCATAGCGACACTGGCAGCGACACTGTTATCTCTCGGCAGGCTCTCCAGCGACAATGAAATCTTAGCCATCAAGGCAAGCGGGATTAACCTTTTCTTCTTGATTATCCCTCTTTTGGTTGTCGGTTTAATCTTAAGCCTGATCTTGGTTGTCTTTAGCGACCGCGTCATCCCTTACACGCACTTTGCCTCTCGAAAAACCCTTATGGAGATCGGCATCAAAAATCCGACGGCAGCATTTGAGCCTGGAGTCTTTATCAACTCCTTTGAAAAATATGTGCTTTTTATTTATCGCATCGAAGACAATAAACTCATTAACGTGCGCATTTACGAACCGCAAGGCGAAGGAAAACCAACCCGCACGATCATTGCCAAGCGCGGTGAGTTTATCGCTATTCCCGAAAAGAAAATCGTTAAACTTAAATTGATCGATGGCACTGCAGATGAGCCAGATCCAGAAAAACCAACCCAATTCTATAAACTTAATTTTAAAACGTACTTCATGACCCTGAATCTAGCCAAGATGCAAAACAAAGGGCCGATTGAGAAAAAGCCAAAAGATATGACCATTATGGAACTTAAGCAAGAAGCCGGACGGCTCACCCGCGAAGGCATCAGCCCTGCCCCCATCATCACGCAAATCCATGAAAAGATATCGCTTGCCTTCTCCTGCCTGGTCTTTATCTTGCTTGGCTCATCGCTGGCAATTATTACGCGGCGCCGGCAAAAATCCCTTAACTTCGGCATGTCCTTTGCAATTGTAGGACTGTATTATCTATTGTTAATGGGCGCCGAAGCGCTTAGTCTTCAAGGCCATATGAATCCTGCTTTGGCAATGTGGCTACCCAATATTCTCTTTGGCCTTATCGGATCAATCCTTTTAATTCGCTTATGCGCATACTAGACCGCTACATTCTAAAATCAACCCTTGGCTTATTCTTTGGTTGCCTGTTTCTGTTTATATTTCTTTACGTAATTATCGATCTCTTCGGCATTTTAAAAGATATCCTTGAACATAAAACACCCTTGCGTCTTGTCATTGAATATTACCTTTTATTCTTGCCAGTCATCTTTGTGCAGGTCTCCCCGATTGCCTGCCTCATCTCAACGCTTTACACATTTGGAAAGCTGAATCGCACGAATGAGATCATTGCCATGCGCGCTTCAGGATTAAGTATTTTCCAGATTTCGAAAACCGTGATTATTTTTGGGGCAATTGTTTCAATGCTCATCTTCTGGGTTAATGATACCTTTGTGCCTCATTCGCTTGCCGTCGTTAGCAAAATTAAAAAACAAGTGGAAACGGGCCATAAGCCGCAGAACCAAAACCAGGCGCCCATAAACAACCTTGCTATGTATGGAGTCGGCAACAGACTCTTTTTTATTAACAAGTTTGTGCCGGCAAATAATACCATGGAGGGGATTATTATCTTAGAGCAGGATGAAAAACAGAATATCACCAGGAAAATTCTCGCAAATACAGGAGAGTTTAAAAACAATATGTGGCGTTTTTATCAAAGCATCACGTATAATTTCAGCGCCAATGGGCAGATTAAGGGAGAGCCGCAGTTTTTAGAATCAGAGATCATGACCTTTCCTGAAACGCCGCAAGATTTTCTGACCCAACGCCAACGCCCAGAATTCATGAATATCGCAGAACTTGACAACTACCTTTGGAAACTTTCAAAAAGCGGCGCAACCACGGCAATCCGCTCTTTTAAGGTTGACCTCTATCAGCGCTTTGCTTTTCCTTTTACCACGCTGATCATCACGCTATTAGCAATTCCTTTTTCCTTGATGATTAAAAAACGCGCTGCGGTTCTTTCCTCGGTGGGCGTTGCGCTTTTGGTAGGATTTCTTTATTACGTATTTAATGAAGTAGGTATCGCCTTAGGTAAAGCAGGGGTATTAGCGCCCCTACTGTCTGCCTTTGCCAGCCACTTGATCGCTTTTATCACTGCCCTTCTGCTTATCACTGCGCTACCCTAGATATATCCGGGGGATGCGGCTACCTAATCCACATACGATTTCATAGGGAATCGTATCGGCAAGAAAAGCAAGCTCTTCTGCGCTGATACGCTGCCTTCCCTGAGATCCGATTAACACAACTTCATCGCCGATACTAACCGGAAAACTACCCACATCAACCATGATTTGATCCATGCAAACCCTGCCGCTTATCTTAAATCGCTTACCCCGGATCAACACCGACGCCTTATTAGAAAGATTCCTTGGATAGCCATCCCCATAACCAATAGGCAACGTAACGATTGTCGTTGCGCGCTTTGTCGTATACGTATGGCCATAACTGATGCCGCTTCCTTTTGGCACGCGCTTCATATACACTATTCTTGTCTTAAGGCTAAGCGCTGGCTTAAGCGAAAGTGAAACGCGCATGGCCTGCGAAGGCTTTAAGCCATAAACGATGAGACCGGGCCTTACCATTGTCTTATGGCTGTGCCTGAATCTGACCGCACCCATGCTATTTGCGCAATGCAATAAAGGAATATGCATTCCTGCATGCTTCAAGCGTTCAACGAGGCGGTTAAAAAGATCGAGCTGATGCATGGTAAAATGCTTATCCATATCCGCAAACGCAAAATGAGTGAACATCCCCTCAACCAAAAGATGACGGAACTGAAATATCTTTTTTACCAGGTGAAAGGCATCATAATGCAACACGCCAATTCTGCCCATGCCGGTATCAACCTTGATATGCACTTTACAGCGCTTATTCAACAAACGAGCCTTAGTGTTAAGCGCCCGCGCGAATTCTTCGGTGCATACAGTTGGAATAAGATTATACATGAAGAGCGGTTCAATATCCTTAGGCAGGATCATCCCCAGAATTAATATAGGTGCCCTTACCCCCGCAGAGCGCAAACGAATCCCCTCGTCAATGCTGGCTACCCCTAAATAATCCACGCCGCATTCGATAAGTCGCTTTGAGACAGGCACCAAGCCATGCCCATATGCATCTGCTTTGACCGTGGGCATGATCTTGACGCCAGGGGCAATGAGCTTTTTGATCTGCTGTATGTTATGCTCAATGGCCTTAAGATTAATCTGGGCCCACGTCGGCCGGTATCCTATGTGTTGATTGTTGCGCATAGATTCTATCTCTCACTCGTCCTTACTCAATACTCTCAACTTACTACTTACTACTTTTTCTAATCTGGCATTCTTTGGGATATAAATACATCGGCTCAAGCTTAAACGCGTTTGCATAGCTTGCCTGCTTGATACGCTCCAAAGCAAGCTGAATAATAGCATGGCCTTTCGGATACCAGCTATCTTTGTCCATAAGTATTGCTCCGGGAAGATGCTGGGCGAGCATATCGCGATAGATAGGAATAGCATCACCCAAGATATAAGCATTCGACTTTATGCTCTTGCACGCTTGCGCACTATCAACGAGCTGATACGGACGAACACGCTTACAGACATGGTGGCGGACTTGATACAGGCTAGTATACACAAGATTGCGCTTTGCATCAATGAACGGCGCCACATACCCATTTATTCCCAGCGCATTGAGAGCAAGAATATCAAGCGATGATATCCCTATCACCGGTTTTTGTAGAGCCCACGCCAAGCCTTTGATCGTCGCCAAGCCGATCCGTAAGCCGGTAAATGAACCAGGCCCTAGACCACAGGCAAAACAATTGACATCGGCAATATCCCAACCAAGAGCGCGCGCCAACCGCTCAATAGTTACCGTGATAACCGAAGAAAGCAGCCTGCCTACCTCAAGATGGTAACTGTATATCTTTTTCCCGTCATACAATCCCACCGCAAGCACTTTTGATGATGTATCAATGCCGATAAGTTTCATATATTGTTTGGGCTGCTTTTTTGTATTGCTTACCTACCGCAACAAAGTTTAGCCTACGCGACTCCTTGGAAATAATCGCTAATGTTACGCCCAGATATTCCGCGGGCGCGCAATCTGAAAGCCGCTGGGCCCATTCTATCACACTGACTCCATCTGCAAACAAAAATTCTTCCGAACCTAAACCTGCAATCTCCTGTTGGTTGTCTAATCGATATAGATCAAAATGATGCAACGGCATGCGCCCCTGATGTTGGCGCATCAGCACGAATGTTGGGCTTATAATCTCATCCTGATTAATCCCTAATCCTTCAGCAATACCTTTGGTCAAGACCGTTTTTCCCGAGCCAAGCTGACCAAACAGACAAACGATACTGCCCGGCCTTAAAACTTTGGCGATAAGCCTGCCTACGTTCATTGTCTCTTTAACTGAATGCGTTATAATCTTCATAGTTAAAAATGTTGAAAGCCTTTCTTGAGGCAACTCAAACGGTCCGCATGCCATCCGGTGAATGTACATCCATATTTCTTTTCCACTGCTTCGCCAATAGACTGGCAATGAAACGGATTATTCTTCAAAAGCTTGCGAGCGTCTTTGCGCGACAAAGCAAACAATAACTCGAAATCTTCACCCCCGGTAAGCGCATCGTCTAGGTCACCAGCTTCCAAGCTCACCGGTATTAAACGCGTATCGATCCTTGCGCCGATGCCACTTGCTTTAAGTATATGCTTTAAATCCTGCACAAGGCCATCTGATATATCGATCATCGCATGCACTGAAAAGTGAGAAACCAGAAAACGCGATACCTCAAGGCGAGGTGTAAAATCAAGATGTTTTCCTTTAATAGTGCCTCCCAGCGGTCCGGTTACAAAGAAAATATCGCCGGGCTTTGCTCCGCGGCGCAGCACAAGGTGTTCTTTTTCTACTTCACCCAACATGCTAACATCAATAACCACCTCATGCGCCTTGCTAATATCTCCTCCGACAATATTAATAGAAAATTTCTTGGCCAAGGCGCGCATCCCTTTAAACATGTTGTCAACGAACTTAAGCGAAGTCGCAGCAGGCAGCCCCAATGACACGACTGCATGACGGGGTATGCCACCGCATGCCGCGATATCACTGATAGATATTGCCAAGGCTTTTCTGCCAATGAGATGCGCAGGATCATCTCTGGTAAAATCCTGCCCTTCAACAATCATGTCGCAGGTAAACAAAAGATATTTTTGCTTATTAAACGCCAAGACTGCGCAATCATCTCCTGGCCCCTGTTTCACCGAAGCATCTGACGTTATCTGCGCGCAAAACCGCTTGATTAAACCAAATTCACCGACTGAGCGAACATCCATTTAAACAATCCTTTATGTTTTTCTCAAAAGGTGGTTGCATAACCCCTTTATCAGTAACGATCGCGGAAATCAAAGCATGCGGCGTAATATCAAATGCCGGATTGTGCACCTTAATAGCTTTCCCCCTGACCGGCTGTCGCAAGAAGAGTGTGGTTATTTCATCATCAGGTCGCTGTTCAATAGTAATACTATCCCCAGTGGCAATTTGCATATCAAAGGTTGAAGCTGGAGCAACAACATAAAAAGGAATATTATGAAAACGGGCAAACACCGCTAAGGCGAGGGTGCCGATCTTGTTTGCCGTATCGCCATTGGCAGCAATCCTGTCAGCGCCGACAAAAATTTTCTTAACCAAGCCTTGCCGCATAACCTGCGCTGCCATGTTATCACAAATGAGCGTAACAGGGATACCGTTTCTTTTTAGCTCCCACGCTGTTAAACGCGCGCCTTGCAGGATCGGCCTTGTCTCGCAAGCAAAAACATTAATTTGCTTACCCTCCTCCTTTGCGCGATAGAAAACACCCAAGGCTGTGCCATAATCAACGGTCGCTAACATACCTGCATTGCAAATGGTTAAAACGGAATCGCGCTCGCTGATAAGACGTGCGCCATGCCTGCCGATTGCCCGACAGGCAATTTCATCCTCATGCATTATGGCAAGGGCTTGCTTAAGAATGATACCTTTAAGCCTTGCCACAGGTGCTCCTTGGTTGGCTTCAACAGCCTGCTTTACACGCTCAAGCCCAAAAAAAAGATTTCGCGCTGTCGGCCGACTTGAAGCGATAAAAGCAATCGCCTTATCCAAAACTCGATTAAATTCGACAAACGTTAAAACATGCTTATCGCGCACACCTAAATAAACCCCCAACGCTGCTGCTGCCCCAAGGGCTGGCGCTCCGCGAACGGAAAGATTCCGTATCGCCTGCCACATCTGCCTGTCGGTAGTAAGGTGTAAAAAACAAAGCCTGCGCGGCAATTGCGTCTGATCAATAATGGTAACCTTATTGTTGCGCCAAGTAATTGTTTTTAAACTCATCTGATGTACGAAGCTCCTTTAATCGCTTGACAATTTCTCGCCTGATCCCTCGGCACGCATTGCGCGGCAACAACGTAAGCACTGTTTCATACGCCTGGATTGCCCCTTTAATATCTGAACAATTATACAAGGCATCCGCAAGGTTATCATAGGTCACGGCCCGTCCTGGCTCAAGGGCAAGCGCCTTGTTAAAACAGGCAATGGCTTCACGATGCTTGCCAATATTATTCAAAAGCCATCCTTTGTTATGATAGATTGTGGCGTAATCCGGCTCAACCTCAATCCCTTTATCAAAATAAGGCAAGGCTTCATCAATAATGCCAAGCTCAACCATGCACAGCGCGCGATCATTATACGCTGCGCCATCGCGTGGATTAAACCGGATCGCAGCATCAAAATGCTCGATCGCTGCAGCAAATTTCTTTTGCACCAAATCCACTTGCCCCTTAAAATATTCTATCTCGCCGGAAGCCTCAAGCCGCTTCGCCAAAACCAGGCATTTTCTGGCAAACAACAGCGCTTTTTTCTGCGTGCCATAGGTAATCAACGCATCAAGTTTAAGTCGAGCATTTAGCATTGTATCGATCTTCCCCATCAATACCTTCACGAAAATAGCTATAAACCCATCAAGCGGGCGAGCAGACTCTTCTTTACGGTTATTGCCGAGGCCGGACATGATTCTTGGCAACAAAAACAAGCGATGCAATTCTTGTATTCTATCGTCACCTTATCGTGATGCATACTGATGCAATGCTGAGGGCACACCTTGATACAAGCCATGCATTTCTGACACTGATCATGTTTGATCAAGGGAACATATTTAATCAACGTAGCAACAAACGCAACCAAGAAGGAAGGCAATTTATTAACCAAGGAAGCATTCTTGGGCAACACAAAAGGACGCTTAAAAACCGTATCCGGACGATCTCCCATGATACTAATTGTTTTTAACTCAGCGCAACCTAATCCCCGTTGCGCGGCGATTCTCGTGCTTGCCACCTGATGCGGCTTAATACCCATCAACGATGCCATCACGCTGTCAAGAGCTACGCAATCATTGCCTGCCAAAAGCACGCCAGCATGATAGGGTTTTCCGCTCGTCCCCGGCCCATCGCCCTCCATAGCGATGATGCCGTCGACAACCGTTAACGCTGGTTTTGCCTGCTCATAAATATCGGCTAAAACTGAAGCAAAATCCTCGATTTTAAAAAAACGCTTGTGTAATTCTGTTTTAAAGGTCCCTGACACTAAACCAAAGAGATTTTTGACTGCCCCGGTCATAAGCGTAAATTCATGGGTTTTAAATTTAGGGATACTAATAAAACAATCGCACTCATCAAGCCACGTTGTTAACGGAAAACTGCCGCGCCATCGTTTTTTATCAAAAGTTACCAGCTGAACATGCTCTTGCGCGCACAGCGCTTCCATGCCGGTGCGCCGATACACTTCGCCTACGTTTTCTATCTGCGCGCCCCAGACGCTGGGGCCGTCGCCGATGAAAATCTGAGAATTGATATTTTTTAAAATACGAATCAACGCCCTCACAACTTCAGGATGCGTCGTAATGCCAAACTCCGGCTCCTTTGCCATCAGCAGATTAGGC
>JAGOIJ010000051.1 GCA_017995695.1 Candidatus Omnitrophota bacterium
ACAATACCGAAAAAACAATCGATGTTATTAAAAATGGCTTAGGCCTTCAGCTTAAGGAATATGCATTGGTTGAAAAGAAGTAAGAGGATTTCTTGAGCATCAATTAAAGCATTACCATGTCACAGACGTAGGGTATATACAACAGTTGCGAGAGGAAATCAAGAGTAATAAGCAAGCCTTGCGATATCACGATCGCAGGATTAGTGATTTGCTTGATTGGATTCATCAGCAGGACCTGCGCATCTATAACCTGACCTGCCGGTTAGCCGAAATCGAGAAGATTAAAGTCAGCAATGCGTTTAAGATAATGAGCTATTTTTGGAAATTAATGGACGCATTGTTTCCGCACGCGACAAGGCGCAGATTAGGGTACGATAGTTTGGTGAAGGCGATTGCTTTTTTGCTTCCTCGAGAGCTTTCTGCGGATGAGCTTTTTACGCGTAGGATTGTTACGCGCATTAAAGCGCCGCGGCCGCTGGAGTTTAAGCCAGAAAAAAATCCGGTTGCATCAATTATTATACCTGTTTGCAATAAATGGCAGTTTACGTACCTGTGTCTTCACTCAATCTTAATTAATACAGCACAGGTTGCATATGAGGTTATCGTAGTTGATAATGGTTCGCGCGATAAAACTCATGCATTGCTGGGGAAGGTAAAGCATATTACGCACATCAGGCTGGCTCGGAATGAGGGTTTTTCAGTGGCATGCAATACTGGCGCGCAGGTAGCGCATGGAGACTATCTAGTATTTTTGAATAACGATACGCTGGTTACAAAAGGTTGGTTGTATGCTTTGTTGCAGGTTTTCCAGGATGATATTGGCGTTGGCCTTGTTGGCTCGAAGTTGATTCGCCCAGGAAACAAGCTTAAAGAGGCAGGAGGTATCGTTTGGAAGAATGGCGATGCCTGTAATTACGGGGCATCAGGAAATCCACAAAGCTATGCGTATAACTATCGTAAAGAGGTTGATTATTGCTCGGCAGCATCGGTCATGGTGGCAAAGCAGGTATTTAATTCGGTTGGTGGGTTTGATATGAAGTTTTCCCCCGCATATTTTGAAGATACTGATTTGGCTTTTAAGCTACGGCAAAAGGGTTTTAAAGTTATCTATCAGCCTTGCTCTGCAGTATTACATTTTGAAGGGATAACCGGAGGCAGGGACTGTAAAAAGGGGTATAAGCGGTTCCAGGAAAAACACAAGGAAACATTTTTCTCTCAATGGAGGGATGTTATAGTGCAGGAGCAGTGCGATCAATCAGAAGGTCCTTTCCGCGCGAGGGATAGATCGCAACATAAAGACATTATGCTTTTTATTGACCAAACGATCCCTCGGTACGATAAAGATGCTGGTTCTTTTATCACTTTCCGTTATCTGCAGTTATTCAAGGAGTTAGGATTTAAGATTATTTTCTGGCCGCAAGATTTATTGGTGCGCCAACCTTATTGCGCTGACTTACAGCAGATGGGGATAGAGGTAGTGTACGGAAAGGTTTCGTTTGATGAATTTATCGCAACTCATGGCAGGTTTATCGATGTGGCGGTGGTGTCAAGGCCTGAAGTGGCTGCTGTTTTCTTGGATCCGTTGCAGCGCAATTCTAAAGCTAAGATAGCATATGTCCCACATGATCTGCATTATGTGCGTGAGCATGGACATGGGCTTTTTGATTTCAAGAGAAATTCAGCAAGTGAATGGAGGGCGCTGAAGGCACTTGAAAAAAGGATCATGGGGCGTGTTAATGTGTCTTTATTCTTTAGCGATAAAGAAACAAATATGGCGAGAAAAGAATTCCCCGGGATTAAGGCGGAACAGATAAACTGGATTCAGGAAGTCAGCGTTCGGGAAAGCAAAATTTCGCCTTTTGATGAGCGTGCAGGAATATTATTCCTGGGATGGTTTGGGCACTTGCCTAATGTTGATTCACTGAGATGGTTCCACGATGATATACTGCCGGGTATCTACAACAAGATACCAAATGTTGTTACTACGGTTATTGGTGATGATATCCCCGATGATATACAGCGGTTTGCTTCAAAATTATTTTTGTTCCAGGGTGCGCTCAATGAAGAAGAGCTTACCAATTGTTTTAGCAAGGCAAGACTTTTTGTTGCCCCTTTGCGCTTCGGCGCAGGGATAAAAGGAAAGATCGCCAAATCAATGAGCTATGGTGTGCCGGTTGTGACAACGTCGATTGGCGCTGAAGGCATGGGTCTTATTGATGGAGAAAATGCGTTTATCGCGGACTCCAATGATGAGTTTGCGCAAAAATTGGTTGAGCTCTATTGCAACAAGACTGTATGGCAGAAATTTTCTCAGCAATCTATGGCGCTGATCAAAGAGCGCTATTCGAAGGATAGCGCCAGGAAGAAAATTGAAAAGATTTTTCGCGGTTACGGCATATTAGACGAAGACAACCGCGGCAATTAATCCTAGAGCAGCTTTTTTGTTGTTAAAAAAGAAATTATTTCTTGAGCGTTGTGTTGCGGGGTGGCGTCAATTGTTTGTAATCTGATATCCGCGAATGCAGGAATTTCGTAAGGATCGCTAATCCCCGTGAAGGTCTTGACGATACCTTCCCGGGCCTGTCTATAGAGCCCTTTCTCATCGCGTTGTTCGCAGACAAGAAGAGGCGTATCTACAAAAACAAGAATAAAATTATCCTCCCCCACCATCGTTCGCACTTGCGAGCGCGTATATTCGTAAGGGCTGACTGCGGCACAGATTGCTATGCCGCGGTGGCGAACAATCTCTGATGCGACGAATCCTATCCTTAAGATATTAGTATCGCGGTCTTCTTTGGAGAAACCCAATCCTTTAGAAAGATGTGTGCGTACTACGTCCCCATCCAGTAGCGTAACAGTTCTGTTTCTTTCATTGAGCAAGACTTTGAGAATTTCAGCTATAGTTGTTTTTCCGGCGCAGGGAAGGCCGGTAAACCAGACACAAAAACCTTGATGATGTTTTGGAGGAAACGCATGCTGCAAAAGGGTAGCGACCTCCTTACGGGTAAACCAGGTAGGCAAGGGTTTGCCTTGGGCGAGAAACTCATCTCTTACCTTTGAACCAGATAAGGTAATAAATTTTTGTTTTTTGTTTAGCAAGTTGATTTCTATGTAGCGTTTTTCTTTTGGGACGTATACGAGCTCATTAAAAGGAATCATGGTAACGCCGATTTCTTTTGCGTGGTCGGCAAATAGTTGTTGCGCGTCATAAGGACCATAAAAAGGATGGCCTCTTGAGTCTTTGCCTGGGGAGGCGTGGTCGCGGCCTACGATAAAATGGTTTGCTCCGTAATTTCTGCGTATAATGGCATGCCAGAGCGCTTCTTTCGGCCCTGCAAATCGCATAGCAAGCGGCAGGAGGCTTAACACGGTGCGGCGTGGATCAAAATATTTATCAGTGAGCGCTTGGTAGGTGAGGACCCGGGTTGTATATTCAATGTCAGCTGGCCGCGTAACACCGACAACAGGGTGTATGAGTATGGAGCCGTTTATTTCTTGAGCCGCCCGCTTGATAAGTTCCTCATGGGCGCGATGAATAGGGTTGCGCGTCTGAAATGCAACCACAGAGGAAAGGCCCAGGGTGAGCAATGCTGTTCGGGTTTGCTGGGGAGTAAGGCGCAGTTTGGTAAAATCATAATGATGGGGAAGCTGTAGCAACGTGAGGTCTCCTGAAACGTAATGCTTCGGCCAAAGAGACATTTCCGCGACAAGGGGATGTGCAGGGTCAGTCGTGCCAAAGATCGAGCGACATTCTTTGTCGAAGTCGCGCAGGAAGATTTCAGTGATAGTGAGAATCCCCAAAATGTCATTGTGTGGACTGCGAAGGGCAATTTGATCTCCCAGAGTAACGTGCTCTTTCGTATCGAGCGGAAGCATAACCGGGATGGGGAACAGCACGCCGCTTGTGAGGCGCATGGTATCCATGACGCTATGGTAATCGCTCTCCCCCATAAAGCGCTCAAGAGGAGAAAAACCTCCTGTTGCCAGTAATTCTAAGTCGCAGAGGCTACGGAACGAAAGTGTGCAGGAGGCAAGAAGAGAAGCTTTTTTCTCGACCGATTTTTTCTCCTGTTCATTCACTAAAAGGTTAATCAGCGCGCCGGAGTAAGGGGAAATGAGCATATCATGTTTTTTCATGGTTAATGGGTTCCGGGAATCCTAGCGAGTCGGAAGAGAAGTGGAACTGTTAGGACGCGTTCGTGGTGAAACCCATGCTCCCATAATCCGTCTTCTCCCCAGCAGTCTCCGTGGTCAGAGCAGATAAGGATTGACGAAGAAGCAAAGGCTTCAAGCAGGCCAGAGATCGTTTGGTCAATATATTCGAGGCAGGCCTTCTGGCGCTTGCTGCATTCAGCCGCGTCATTGGTTTCAGAAAATGGTATGCAAGGGTTGTTGTTTTTGTCCCAAGGCGCGCCCTCAAAATAGTATGGCACATGGGTTTCTCCAATGTTGATAAAGACAAACGTCGGATCCGAAGTCTTCTGTAGTTGTGCGCTTAACCACGTTAACTGATTGGCCAGCGAGGCTGTATTGCCGGTAAAATAAAAATCGTCAAAGTCTTGGGTAAGTTGTTTGCCGCTTGCGGTATTGACATCGAACCATCCAACTCCCGATGTCCCCAATGTCCGGTAACCTTGATTTTTGAAACCGTTGATGATATCTTTGCCTGTTAGTTTGATGTATTCCGTGCCTTTGCCGGGAAAGCCCGTTCCCGTTATTTTGAGTATCTTGCAAAATTTAGGATTGACGAAAGGCTCGGGTAATTCCGCAATGCCGGGAGTAAATCCCATGAACATGGCAGCATGGGATCCGTACGTAAAATACCCCGGAGCCATGGCTTTAAACAATGGGCCGATTGCTTTTAAACGGGGGATATCGGCGTTTACGAAAGTATCGAATCGGCAGGAATCAAGCGTTATGAATAGAAACGAACGTTTGTTTTGGGTAGAGAACATAATAATAGAGTACAGAAAATGATTATCTTTGTCAAGGAAAGACAAAATCCTTAGGCAATAATCGTATATTTTGTTATAATAGACAAATAATTCATGCTTGCATTTTTAGTCTAGCCAGGGAAGTATTGATGATGGGTAAAAAAGATATTGGCAGTATCGCGCTTTTCCTTGCAGTCATTTGTTTTTTGATAAATTTTTTTTCCGATAGATTCCTTGATGCGCTGCCGTATCTTTCGTTAGTCATTCTTTTCTTCCTCGGTTTTCTCGCTGGACTTTTTTCTCTTTTGCTCCCTCGGCCAATCATCGTAACATTGCGTGCAGGTTGCTTGAAGATATCCCTTTTGATTATTTCCTTGCTCTTTGCGTTATTTCTTTTTGAATTTTTCCTACACGTCGCGCGGCCCGCGAAACTGCAGTTGAATTTTAATATCAAGGGTGACCTTACGGATTATGCTTCCCGCGGTTTTCTCAAGAAGGATAGATTCAACAAAGGGACGGATGTTGTACGTATTGTTGGGCTCGGCGACTCGTATGCCGTTATGGGACTGGCGAATAAGAAAAATTACCATAACGTTCTCCAGGAGAGACTTGCGCGCATATACGGTGAAGGGAAGATAGAGGTGTTGAGCGCCGGCACGCCTAGTATGGGACCCGGCTATTATACGCACATATTAAAAAGCTATGGCGATCTTTTTAATCCTGATTTGGTTTTGGTCGGTCTTTTTGAAGGAAATGATTTTGCTCCCGGTGATATACATTTTAAAAAAAGGAGGATTGGGCATTTTATAAGCGAGTCGCTTAATCCCCTTGACCGTTTAAGAGGTTATTTTCATTTCACCAGCCTTTGGATCGTGCAGTATTTTCGAGGAGTTAGGATCCATCAAAGGCACGAGAGAGCTAAGCAAAAGGAGTTAAAAGAAAATCCGGGCTTGGGTGATGGCACTTATACGAAGAAGGAATATTATTACCTTGCTAGTCAGAGGGGTCTTCAGTTCCATAAAGATAAGCTCGCGTCTTTTAAGAAGCAATGGCATAGCAGCGACGGGGCAAAGACAATAAAGACAATGAAGGCCTGGTGCGATGATCGAGGCATACCTATGGTTATTGCAATCTTTCCTTGCGAATTTCAGGTTGATGAAGCAGTAAGGGCAGAGGCGATACAGAAGCTTGGCTTGCAAGAGGAGTGTTTTGATGTGAGCGGCATTAACCGGGTGGTGGCGGATTTCTGCGAGGAGCAAGGTATATATTGTATAGATCTGCTCAAGCAATTCCAGGTTCAGTCAAAATCTCAAAGGCTGTATCTTTTGCGCAATGACCATTGGAATGATGCGGGCAACGAATTGGCAGGCACGATTATTGCGGATTATCTCATCGATAAGCGTCTCTTGTTTCCTGCGGGGGAATCACCAATCCTTTCCAGCCGTTAGCGATACGGCAGACTACTGTTATGAAGCAAGACCTAGTATCAATAATACTTGTTCATTGGAATTCTCATAATTTCATTGATGCATTTTTGGATTCCCTGCGTCTTCAGACATATCAAGATACGGAACTTATCGTTTTCGACAATGGCTCAACTGATGGATCCCTCAAACGCATTATGAGCAAATGTCCAGTTGCATTAATATTGCGCAACTCTGAAAATATCGGTTTTGCAAAAGCAGTTAATCATGCCTTGGCGCGTTCAAGCGGAGAGTATGTTTTTGTTACGAATCCGGATATCATTATTGAGCCGGATTTCTTAAGCGAGATGGTGAATGTCTTACGGTTTAACCAAGATTGTGGTTCTGTTGCGGGGAAGATCTATAAGTTAAAGGACGGGTTGAGAACGGCCGAAGCAGATTGTTTCTCTCATTTTATGTGGCAAGACCGCCGCGCCATGCATCTGTCGCAAAAAAATCTTGATCCGTCTGCTCAAATGTACCATGAGACCCGGCTCTGTTTTGGCGCTCCTGCTTGCGCAGCAATGTATCGTCGCGCCATGCTTGAGGATATTCGTATAGGGCAGGAGGTTTTTGATGAAGATTTCTTTGCCTACTGGGAAGATGTTGATGTTGACTGGAGGGCGCTTTTAAGAGGCTGGCAATCTGTTTATACTCCCCGTGCGGTTGGTTATCACGCTAGGGAGGGCAGTGGTTTAAAAAAGCAAAGAAAAGTTGCCGCGGGTTTCCTGGCGAATAAATTCTTGCTGCTCATAAAAAATGATTCTTTCCGTCATGTGCTGAAGGATGCTCATATCATAATATTTTCTTCGCTTAAAGAGTGGCTGCGATACGCGATGCGCGATATCATGGTTGTGCCCCTGGCATTAGGCAAGATAGTTACGCTAACCCCGCGCATGCTTAAGAAAAGGTTTTTTATACAAAAGAATAGAAAGGTTAACCAGGATGTAATTGACGCCTGGTTTGAAAACGTAAACGCGATGATGCCGTTTCGCATTATCGTTTGGCAGCAGGTTCTTGCGCGCCTTCGCCAAATGAAAGCGGCATTCTCGACCTCGCCGCTCTATCGGGAATTTGGTTTCTGGCGGACGCTTTGCTATCTTTTCTTAAGTCTGGGTTTATTTTTTATCGTAAAGGTGCTCGTCTTGTTGTATTTGCCGACGCTTCGCATTTTCGGGTTGCTTGAGCGTGGCACCGTAGCGAAGCACAGCAGCAATGGCGTTGCGCGCGGCGCGCTGATTATGCCTGTTATCCCCGACATATCGCACCATTTTGTATATCGGGAAGTTGAAGAGATTCTCAAGAAAACAACAATCGATGTTATTGCGCTTGTAAAAGGGGAAGACCGGTATAGATGCGAAAGTCTCAATGCGCTGTTACGGCAGGTAACGTTTCTCCACCAGGTATCTGATGTGCGTTGGTTTGGGTTAACGTCATTTCTTTATTATATTATCCGTTCACCCGCTTCAGTTGTTTCACTATTAGATTATTACCGCAATAGCGCGCCAACGGACACCGAAAGGAATCCTTTTAATCTTTCATTATTCTGGGACCCCTGTAATCCCTTGCGCGGCTTTTCGTTAGCGCGGTATTTGGATAAACTGAAAATATCCTATTGTCATTGTTTCGGTTCTACAATCCCCGCGACGCAGATGCTTTTAGCGCATCGTCTTTTAGGCATTCCGTTTAGCGTCACCGCCTTTGTCGACTTCGATTTTTCATATCCTTTTAAAATGCTTGTGGAAAAATTATTCATTGCAAAGTTTTTTGTAGTGACGACCGAGTTTTGCAAGAAGAGGTTATTAGAATATGGCAGCGCTACGTATGCTGAAAAAATTTTTATTATTCCTTGCGCTATCCCAATCAGCCAATACAGGCGTCATTATGCAATCAAGGACAACATGCTTGTAAAGTTGTTGGGAGTAGGCCGGTTAGTTGAGAAAAAGGGGTTCAAATATCTTATTGAGGCAGTTAAAATTCTCAACGAACATCATGCTGGAAAATTCGTTTGTACGATTGTTGGTGATGGCCCTCTTCGGGAACAACTCCAGAAGGATATTAAGGCAGGTGGTTTATCTTCGGTATTCTCGCTTGCCGGTGGCGTCACAGTTGATAGCGTCAGGGATTTTTATAGTCGAAGCGATATTCTTGTCCACCCGGGTATTGAGGCTAACGATGGCGAGCGGGATGGGATACCTAATGTCATTACCGAGGCGATGGCTATGGAGGTGCCGGTTATAGCCACTGCAGTCTCTGGAATCCCTGAGCTTATCCGCGATGGTAATGATGGCGTGTTGGTTCCGCAAAAAGATCCGGTTGCATTAGCAAATGCCATACGCAATTTGGCGGGGAATGCCAGTTTGCAAAGGACAATGGTAAAGAATGCAAAACAACGCGTTAAGGAATGCGCCGATGTTACGCAAACAGCTGAAATGCTTTTTACGCTTTTGAAGAAATATTATCCCTAACGCATGAGACATCATAACGTCGTTTTGAATGGCGCGCTTCTTGGAAGCGCTGTGCTTGCGTTATGCTTATGTTTGGAGTTAATGCTAAGAGCGAATCCTCATTTGTATTGCCTAGGTTACAGGCCATCAAATAATTCCAAGCTTGTGTTTGAACTTCAGCCTCGTTATCTCCTTGAGATAACGAATGCTTCAATCAACGCTCAAGGCATGCGGGGTCGTTTATTTTCTCTTGATAAGCCCGCAGGTGTATATCGTATAGCAGTGGTGGGTGATTCGATTTCTTTCGGTTGGATGGTTAACGAGCGCGATAGTTTTCCGAGGGTGCTGGAAAGAATGCTGAATAAGCCCGGAGGAAAGAAGTTTGAGGTGATCAATTTTTCAGTCCCCGGGTATAATATTACTCAGGAACTTGAGTTGGTTAAGACAAAGGTGCTTCAATTTCATCCGGATATGGTGATACTAAGTTTCTGCGGAAATGATGACCACCTTAGCAGCTACATCCAACCGGAGATTAACTTCGTGAATTATCTTTTTCATAAATCATATCTTATCCATTTTATTATCATGAAAATGGATTTATATTTTGTTTCCAGAAGTGGATGGTATATGCCGGTTTGGAATGCGTTCAAGAAAAAGATATTGAAGATGTACTATTGGTCAAAGTATATTTACCCTTTTCCCGGCCTTGAGGCAGTGCCGTATATTGGTAAGGATTTACCTGCCACAAGGGATCTGACGCCCAAGCGTTACTGGCATATGTTAGGGAAGATAAATTACAAGTTGTGCTTGGGTGAGTTTTCCCGTATCCTTAACCAGAGCAGGATTGCGTTTATCTCTTGCGGTTATTTCTCCCCGTGGGCGTTGGCAATCCATGAGGATTTACCGATCAAGCACACATTCAATTTCCGCGACTACTTGACGCAGTTGAAAGTCGAGAAAAGAGATATTATACTATCTGACTTTGACCTTCATCCTAATGTTAAGGGGCATCAGTTGATGGCCCAAGGCTTATCTAGTCTTGTATCAGCGATCGCAAGTCTTGATGAGGAATACGATCATTAAAAGTGATATGTATGATTTTGTGAGAAGCTTAATATTCTATTTATGACTCAAATACAAAAACCAAAAGTAAGCGTATGTTTGCCCGTGTATAATGGCGCACGATTTATCCAAACTGCTATTGATTCTGTGCTTCAACAGACATACGATGATTTTGAACTTATTATAGTTGATGATGCCTCCAATGATGCTACGGTCGGTTTAATCAGGGCTTACCGTGATCCGCGCGTCAGATTATTCATTAATGAAAAATGCTTCGGT
>JAGOIJ010000053.1 GCA_017995695.1 Candidatus Omnitrophota bacterium
CCGATTAGATATAAGATCAGGGGGTGGTAATTTCTTACATGGCTGTAGTTCTCCTATAGAGTTCTCTATGAGAACCAATGCCATTAATACTGATTTGAGAGTTCGTTTTAATAGTGATACATTTGTAGGAGATACTCGAACCTATGTTTGCCCTGCTGGCCAAACCTCGTGCCGAGGCAGCACAGAAACTCGGCTCTATTTCAATGATTATGACCAGAATGATCGATCCATGGAATTAAATGGTCTTGTGTTGACGGATTGGCCGGAATTAAGCAGGGCAAGGATTGATATCCAGAATCCTTTGTTTCTCCTGCCGCGGCCTCCGGAGCACGATCATGATTTTACCGAAGAACAAGACCTGTGTTTCCGCCAGTTTCCTAATGATACGGTCGCCTTGGAGCGGTGTTTGGCGCACACAGTCCGTATTCCTGCTTTAAATGAATTCAATAGTCGACGTGTAAAGAAAATGATGCAAGGATTTACCAGGACTTCTGGATGGTGGTTTGGTTTTGGCATAGGTATAGCAGAAGCTGTACACGTTGGTTTTGGTATGGAGTTTATTCCTCCATTCTATATTCATCAATATAAAGAGATGACCTATGAGGTTGATCCTTGTTATTATCCCGGCACAGCGATTGAAGATCAGTGTCCTGGTGGACGGTTGATCGGAGAGTAGGATGGTAGAAAGATGAAGAAACCGATTATCTATTTAATCTTTATAGGATTATTGGTAACCTTTGGAATGGCTGGCGCCCAAGAGACCAATACCATCGTAAGTTTTTATCCTTCCCCCGCTGGATATTATCAGCAGGTTGACGTAAGCCATGAGGCAACTTTATTTAATTTGCTGTTGCTCGATGATGCTTCCCTTTATAGGGGGGCTCTTGATGGGAGGCCTTTGCTTTTCCAGGATCTAAGAAACGCAGACAGTGAACCAATTTTGAGTGATCAAGGGATGAATGTAGAGGGACTGCGTAGACTCTTACCAGGTCAGTTGCGTGAGCCTAACGAGTCTGTGGCATTCGCCGACAATTATTTTTCTCCTATACTAAGGGCCCGCGAGCTTAAGGCCACCAATATTGATGCGATGTATTGGCGTAAGAAGCGTGGGACGGCCGGCGGCATAACGCTTCCTTTTACGCTTAACATTGATACTGCGGATATGTTTAGCATTGCTCCTGATATAGGAGGGACGGCAAGGGTTGATTGTGGAGATGACGCAGTGCTCAATAATGTTTTTATGCTCATGCAAGCAACGCAGAACAAGCTCTGTATCATGATTGAAGGAATTGATCTTTGTATTTATATGGGAAAAACCAAACCCTTTGTATATTACACGTGCCTGAAGCATAGGGAATAATTCTGCTATTTTTCTGCGCATCAGCGTGTCAAAATAATGCATACGATCAAAAAGAAGGTAACCATTGCTCTTGTGCTCTTGACGGGCGCAGGAGTTCTTTTTTCATGGCGCTTAGCGCGTGATAAAAAGCTTGCTCCTGATCCAATCTTGAGCGAAGTCGTAAGAAAGCTTGCTATTGCGCTGCCCGATACTTTTCCTGACCCCGGAGCTTATTCAATAAGTTTAAATTACCTCTTGGAGGATGGCTGCGTTAGCTGCGTGCTGGATTATTTTAGGCAGCGACTTTCAAAGGAGCAATGGTTAGTCCAAGAAAAGAAACTTGATGATATGTTTGCGCAGATTTATCAAGGTTACAAAAAGCCGTTATCTTCCGCAGGCAACGATACCCAGGCATCCATCCCGGGCATGGATGAGCGCATTGCTGAACGCATCCGTAATTCTGATGAGGCGCTTATTTTAGAGCAGATTAAAACCATGGCGCCGATGGTTTTGTTTGCCACCAGAAAATCTGACGGGCTTAAATTTGTCATCTCGGTGCGCTCAATTCCTGCAGCAAAACAATCTGAAGTTACCATTAATATTCAAGGCAGCAAACCACAAGTTATTAAATAATTTTTTTACAAAAACTGAAAACGCTTTCCTTAAAATACATTTAAAATTTATTGCGCAGGATTGACTTATAGCTATTTATATGGTATACTTCAGAGCATTAAAATCAAAAAGGAGATAACACGTTGATTATCAACATGTTAAAACAATTTAACTGGGTAGATATCCTGGTGGTGGTATTATTTTTGCGTATCTTATCCATGGGCCTGAAGACAGGTTTCCTGCATGAATTATTTAAGACGCTGGGTACGGTCGCAGCGATTTATGTTTCATTACATTATTTTTCTCAACTAACCGATGCTTGCTTTAAGGCCGTCCCTGGGGCAAAAGAGGCGCTGCCGGTTGAGTTTCTTGATTTTGTCTCATTTCTTGTGCTTGCCATAGCAGGGTATTGTTCTTTTGTGATCTTGCGTATTGCCTTGAATCGTTTTCTTAAAGTGGAAGCAGTAGACACCTTGAATCGTTGGGGAGGATTAGCGGTTAGTGTTGTTAGAGCTTTGTTGGTCAGTGCTTTGGTTATCTTTGGGCTGGCAATCTCGACCATCGGGTATCTTAAGGGAAGCGCGCAGAACTCGTATCTTGGCGCTCGATTATTTCCCGTAGCCCCGTCCACGTATTCAGTGATCTGGAATTCGCTTGCTTATCGTTTTGCTGTTTCCGAAAAATTTAATGCTGCGGTTTCTGAGATAGAGAGTGGGTTTATAAAGCAATGAAGCTTGCTGAATTATTTGCCGCGATTGTTTCCTGCGGCATTGATCGTGATGTGAGGGGCAAGGGCCGGAGGATTGACTATTTTCCTGATTCTGCGCTTTTGTATGGTGACCCCCATACCGATATTAAGCATATTATGGTCGGCATTGATATTGAAACGCCTGAACTGTTGCTTGCCGACCGTTTGCGCAGCTCCCAAGGCATTGATCTGGTTATCGCGCATCATCCTGAAGGCAGGGCTTATGCGCGTCTGCATGAGGCAATGCAGCTGCAGGTTGATATTTTAGTCAAGGCTGGTTTTCCGCAAAGCGCCGCAGAGTCGTATTTAACTGAGCGCATGCGCGAAGTAAGTAGGCGCCTTTCGCCCCAGAATCATATGCGTTCGGTTGACACGGCCAAACTTTTGGATATGCCATTTATCTGCGCGCATACGCCGGCAGATAATCATGTGTATTGGTTTCTAACTGACCTTATGCGCGCGAAGAAACCTCGTCGCGTAAAGGATATTTTCGATATCTTGCATAAAATTCCCGAATATGCGCAGGCCTCAAGTATCAACCAGGGGCCGCAGCTTATTCTCGGCAGCCTACATCGAGAAGCGGGAAAGATTTTTGTGGAGATGACCGGTGGGACTGAAGGCCATCGTGATATTTATCCGACATTGTATAAGACTGGCGTACGAACGCTTGTCTGCATGCATTTAAGTGAAGAGCATTTCAAGAAAGTTAATGATGCGAATCTCAACGTGATTATTGCAGGACACGTTTCCTCTGACACGCTGGGCGTCAATCTGCTGCTTGATAGGGTTGAGCGACTCGCCCGAGAGAAATTTCACTTCATTGATTGTTCTGGGTTTCGCCGTATTCGCAGAAACTAATTAGCACCTAAAGAGTATTTAAAGACAAGATGAGCCAAAGAATACCGGAAAATATCCTCGATGATATTTTAAGCCGGATTGATATAGTCGAGGTGATTGGTTCCTTCATTCCCCTGAAGCGAGCCGGCCGCACCTTTAAAGCCTGCTGTCCGTTTCATCACGAAAAAACCGCTTCGTTTATGGTTTCGCCAGACCGGCAGATCTTTCATTGTTTCGGGTGTGGCAAGGGCGGGAACGCCTTTAAATTCCTGATGGAGTATGAGCGGCTTGAATTCCCGGAAGCAGTAGAAGTGTTGGCAAAAAAAGCCGGGGTGTTGTTGCCGGAAGCCCGTCGAGAAGATCAGCAGACAGTCAGCATCTCGACACAGTTGTATAAAATCAATGAGCTTGCTACGCGATTTTACGCGCAATCGCTAAAGAGCGCACAGGGGACCAAGGTGCGCGCGTATCTTACGCAGCGCGGCATTACCAATGAGTCTATTGAGGCAGGCATGTTGGGGTATGCCCCGGATGCGTGGGATGCATTACTGACGCATCTTAGGGCTAAGGGCGTAAGCATTGCGCTCCTTGAGCGCGCAGGGTTGGTCATTGCCAAGGATAGCGGCGGTTATTACGATAGATTTAGAAACCGGCTTATTTTTCCTATTGTTGATGTAAGGGCGCGGCCGATAGCCTTTGGGGCGCGAGTCCTGGATAACTCATTGCCAAAGTATATCAATTCCCCTGAAACAACAATCTACACGAAGGGCAAAAACGTATACGGCCTTAATCTTGCGAAGGACGCCATTAGGGAGCAGGATAGCGTTGTTATCGTCGAGGGTTACCTTGATTTTTTGATTCCCTATCAGGCGGGCCTGCGCAATATTATTGCCTCACAAGGCACTGCCTTGACATCTGATGCAATTCGGCTCTTAAAGCGCTATACGCACAATGCGGTGATGGTATACGACGCTGATAATGCCGGACAGCTTGCTACGGTGCGCACGCTTGAGCTTTTTATTGAAGAGGGCATGGATGTGAGCGCCGTGTCGTTGCCTGAAGGCTATGATCCTGATACCTTTGTGCGAAAATTTGGCATAGAAGCGTTCAAAGAGAAGATCGCTGAAGCTCAATCGCTGTTTGACTTTAAGTTGCGTTTGACTAGGGCGCGCCATAGTTTGCAAAGCGCCGAGGGTAAGGCTAAGATTGCCGCAGAGATGCTGGCTACGATTCATAAATGCACTAATGCTGTGGTGCGATCCGAGTATGTACGAAAACTTGCCGAAGATTTAAACGTGCAGGAGGGGCCGCTTCTTGAGGAGTTAAAGAAAATCAAGGAGCCCAAGACGTTGGCTGAACGCATGCCGTCGCGCTCTTTTGATGTACGGCAGGCGAAGCTTACGGAAAAATTATTGATTAAATTAATGCTTGAGGAGAAAGAGTGCGTCCGGCATATCTGCGCCAGTCTTGAGCCTGCGGATTTTCAAGATGCGCGGATCGCTAAGATTGTTTCCACTATTTTTGATCTTTTACAGCAAGGTAAGGATATTGAAACGAGCAAGGTAATGAATTATATCGACGGAGATGATGCGGCGCAGCTGATCTGCGAATCTACGCTTCTACCTGAAGTCCCCGAGCAGGATAAGGATAAGGTGATCGCTGATTGTATTCAACGATTAAAGCACGATAGGCTGAAGTTGAAGCGCGCGCATCTTCATGAGCAAATAAAACATGCCCAGGACGCAGGCGATGAGGAGCTTTTGCAGCGTCTGACGCAGGAATTTCATTCTTTAATGAAGGCGAAAGTGTAATGATGTGGCCTCTATGGCGAAAGGCGGGATCATGGCAAAAAAGATAATAAAGGAAATGAAGAAAAAAGATTTTAGCAAGAAAGAGCTCGAAAAGATTATTGCCCTGGGTCGGCAAAAAGGGTATCTGACGTACGATGACGTTAACGAGCTCCTGCCGAATGACATGTCTTCATCGGAAGATATCGACAGGTTATTTGAATTGCTTGGCAAGGAAGATATCCAGCTTGTAGATAATGAGGAGGATAAGTCTGTTGAAAAGACAACTTCCATCGTTAAGGATGAACTGATGGTTGACCAGGTCAAGTCAGAAGAACGGTTCCTGCCGCTAGATGATCCGGTTAAGATGTATCTTAAGCAGATGGGATCGATTTCATTGCTTTCGCGGGAACATGAAATTGAACTAGCGAAGAAAATTGAAGATGCAGAGGAGAAGTTTAAGCGCGCTGCGCTGGCAACGCGTTTTGTCCGCTCCTGCGTCATGGATATTATCGACGATGTTATCAGCGGCGCCGTTAATTCTGAAGAGTTGGTTAAGGAAGATATCAAAGTTAAGAAGAATAATGTGCTGCACAAATTTAAAGTTATTGCTCGTAAGCTTAGAGCTACGCGCAGTGACACCAAGAGCGTTGCCCTTATCCTTGAATTAAATTTTACTACTTCCGTTATCGAATCGGCGGTGCGTAATCTTAGTTCTGTTTTGCGCGAGATTGATTATCTTGATCGGCAGCGGCAGAATGCTGGCGCAAAGTCACGCAAAAAAGCTCAGGAGATTACCTTAAGGAAGCGTATGTTACTGCGACAGCTTGGGAAAGGGCTTAACAGTATTAAAGAAGATATGAAGGGGATCAAGGCAACGCACGCCAAGTTTAATCGCACGAAGAAAAAATTGGTGGAGGCGAATCTGCGTTTAGTCGTGAGTATTGCCAAGAAATATACTAATCGCGGTTTGTCATTCCTTGATTTAATCCAGGAGGGCAATATTGGGCTGATGCGTGCCGTCGAGAAGTTTGAGTATAAACGGGGTTACAAATTTTCAACCTACGCGACCTGGTGGATCCGCCAGGCTATTACCCGCTCTATTGCAGATCAGGCGCGCACGATCAGAATCCCGGTGCATATGACTGAAACAATTAATAAGATTATCCGTATCTCGCGCATCTTCGTGCAAGAGAATGGGCGCGAGCCGACTCCTGAGGAGATTGCTCTGAAGATGCGTCTTCCGCAGGACAAGGTAAAAACAATTCTTAAAATCGCTCAAGAGCCGATATCGTTGCAGATGCCAATTGGCGATGAAGGGGATACACATTTCGGAGATTTTATTCAGGATAAGAAAGCTATCTCTCCTGCTAATGCGACCGTGCATTCTATGCTCAAAGATGAAATCGGATCTGCGCTTAGCACGCTCACCGAGAGAGAGAAAAAGATTCTGGCTTTACGTTTCGGCATCCAAGATGGTTGTCAGCGCACCCTTGAGGAGGTAGGCAGTGTGTTTAGGGTGACGCGCGAGCGCGTGCGCCAGATTGAGGCCAAGGCGCTTAAAAAATTGCGTCATCCTACGCGTTCCCGTCGGTTGCGCAGTTTTCTCGATATGACTATTGCGCACCAGAGAGAATATTGACATGGAGTGCGTTGTGGCGCAACACAAGCCTCCTTCTGCTTGATGTAGAAGGAGGTTTTTTATTGAGGTCATCCGCCACAGAGCTTTGGCGGATTGGTCCAGCACTTTTGTGCGAAATAAAAATGAGCGCATAACTTATGGAACCATCGTGAATAGTTTGTGACATAAGTTATATGCGCGAATTTACTCCGAGCCTGGTTCTTAAGAACCCAAGGCGAGGAGACAGTCCTTAAAGCGAACAGATTTTTTACGAAAATCTGAGAGCGAGACATGCGGTAAGGGAGTCAGCCACGACTTACGGAATGAGCGAAGCGAAGTATGGTTGTGTCATTGCGAACCTCGCAGAGGTGAAGCAATCTAAATAGATTGCTTCGTCATAAAGACGCGTAATGGCAGTATTCCTCGCAATGACACAGAGCTTAACGTTTCGCAATGACAGGAGAGTAAAGATGAGCAGAACGAGCGAGGCATGCGGTAGAAGGTGTTAATGGAAAGACGATTAGCGATATTTCTGTGTCTGTGGTGCATTGGCGCGGCTATGATTCCTACTCTTGCCTGCGCTGAAACGCAGCGTTCCTCTGATTATTACAATAACCAGGGTATGCGGTTTGCTAAGGCGGGTGATTTTGATAGCGCTATTGATAATTTTTCCAAGGCCTTGGCTATAGAGCCTGACAATGTCTTTGCTTACCTTAATCTAGGGATCGTGCACAAAAGAAGGAAGGAGTATGATTTAGCAATAGCGTATTTGAATAAGGCCCTTGAGCTTGACCAAAATTTTCAAGATGCCTACACGGTTTTAGTCGATATCTATACATTACTTGGCGATTTTGATCGGGCAACGGACTATTCGTTTAAGGCCCTTTCCTTGAATCGAGATAACCCGACTAGTCTTTATAATGCTGGCTATGCATATCTATTAGAGGGTGACCAGCAGGAAGCCATGGCGCAGTATGTGCGTTTGAAAGAACTGCGTCAGCAGGAATTGGCGGATAAGCTGCTTAAGAAAATCAATGAACGCTATGCTAAGTGAGGTAACAACGTATGTCTGATTGGTCGCCGCTCGTTCAATGTCCCCGGTGCCATAGTCTTGAAACGCGTTTTATAGAACCGCATTATGAAATGTCGGTTTATGAATGTACTGTATGCGGTGTGCGTTTCGAAGTAGAAGAAGATAATTAGTCTACAATCCTTAAATTTTGCCTTGTCAAATGTCTTATTCCATAGTATAGTATAGTGTTATATTTCTGCTTTAAAAACGATATTGTAAGTAAAAAAAGCCTTTTATGCGAGGGCTCGGGTCCCCATGGAAAGCTTTGCTGGAGCAATGTATTGGCAACGGTGGGGTGTTGTTTGCTCTCTGGATGAGGCTGAAGCGATATTTGGGGCCCATAGCTCAGTCGGTCAGAGCAGGTGACTCATAATCACTTGGTCGGAGGTTCGAGTCCTCCTGGGCCCAGAATACAGTAAGCGTCGGGCGTATAGCTCAGTTGGTTAGAGCGCTACACTCACATTGTAGAGGTCATAGGTTCAAGTCCTATTACGCCCATTTGAAAAAGTATTTGAGTTTCCGTCAAGATCCTTGGCGGGGTTTAGAGCGTCCGCCAACGCATTAGTGGCGGACGTAATGAATTATTTGGTGATGGTGTGTTGATAAAAGAAAGGACCCCCGTGGTGACGCTTGATTTACGCAATCAAATTCTTACTTTGGTAAAATTACAGGTATTAGATACTGAAATTTACGTTTTGCGTTCAGAAAAGAATGCCTTGCCGCAGCAAATAGAAGCGATTGACGCGGCATTCCAGCAGCAGAAACAGCATTTGGCAGACCTGGAGAAAATGTCTTTAGACTTGCAGAAACTCAAGAAAGACAAGGAGCTTGAGTTAGCGGGGAAGGAAGAAGGGGCTAAGAAATTACAAGGTCAGCTTTATTCTTTGAAGACAAATAAAGAGTACCAGACGATGTTGCAGCAGATTCAGGATAGCAAAGCTGACGCTTCTGTTATCGAGGATCAGATTCTTGAGATTCTTGAGAAGATAGATGTCGCAAAACAGGATGTCGAAGCTGAAAAGATACGGCTTAAGGGGCAAGAAAAGGTTTTTGATGAACAAAAAAGAAAAGTTGAGATTCGCGTCAAAGAGATTGATGATCGGCTTGCGCAATTGGATAGCCAACGCAAACAGATTGTCCCGGCCTTGGATGCTAAGGTACTTGCGCAATATGAACGTATTCTTGCTAACCGCGATGGTTTGGCGATTGTGACCGTGAAGAATGATTCGTGCGGAGGTTGTAATATGTTTGTGCCACCCCAGACGATTAATCTTATAAAAATGTTTGAGCGTATTATTACCTGCGAGGTGTGCAACCGCATTTTGTATATCGATGAAGGAGCTTGAGCTTTATATTGATGGGGCTTCAAAAGGTAACCCCGGGCCAAGCGGCATCGGCGTCGTGCTCTGCAATGACGGGGAAACCATAAAAAATATTTCTAGCTTTATCGGTGAAGCAACGAATAATGTTGCGGAGTATACCGCTTTAATTTTTGGTTTACAGGAAGCGCTTCTGTTGAAGGCGCAAAGCGTAACGATTAAATCCGACAGCGAGTTATTGTGCCGGCAGCTTAATAAAACATATAAGATCAAGAATCCCCGTCTATTAGGTTTATATAATCAAGCCGTTCACCTTATCGCTGGATTGAAGCATGTGTCGATAACCCATATCCCTCGCGAGCAAAATAGCGGGGCTGATAAATTAGCAAATTTGGCGGTTAAGGCCGCTTTGAAGAAACGTTGATGTTTGATAATAAGGCAGACAGCATGTGGCTACCCCAGTAAAAGGGGAGGAAAGTCCGGGCTCCGTAGGGAAACGCAGTGGGCAATGCCCACCCTCTAAACGTTTGTTTAGAGAGGATAACCCTTAATCATCAGGTTAGCGCATGATGTAAAGGGCCCTTTCGCTATTTCGCTAAGAGATAGCGAACGGGAGAGCTACAGAGACGAGTCCTCGCAGTTTTGCTTCGCAAAACAATGCGCGGGGAGTGAAACGAGCAATCTCTGCGTGGAGCAAGGCCGAATAGTTTCGCCCATCCTGCCGATGAGGCAGGGAAAAGTTTCCCACTTGATAACCTTGATGAACATCAAGGATGGGAGGAAGGGTAGGCTGCTTGATCCCGATGGTAACGTCGGGTC
>JAGOIJ010000052.1 GCA_017995695.1 Candidatus Omnitrophota bacterium
CAAGCCCTGCCTCATTATCAATCACGATATAGTCGTAATTCTTAATCAGTTTTTGCATGACAGCGCGCAAGGCATTGTTCACATAGCAGTAACAACCCGGACCTTCGGGCCTGCCCATAGTCAGCACATCAAAACCATCTGCCTCCTGAACCGCAGATTGCACCTGGTACTCGATATAATGATCCTTGCCCATATTCGCCGGCACGCTGTCAGGATTACGAGAAATCGTATCCAAGATGGTGCCGATTGTCGGGCTATCAGGAAGCCCCAACACTTCGGCAAGATTGCTATTCGGATCAGCATCGATACCTAAAATCGAGCCCCGTTTCTTTTCTTTGAGTATCTTTATAAGCAAGGCAGCGGTTGTGGTCTTACCCGTGCCTCCTTTGCCTGCAAGTGCAATCACGTAACCCATATCGTTAGTTTCTCGTAAAAATATAAATTCTAAATAAAAAAATCCCCGCTATTTATTTATTGGCTGATGGAAATAGCGTCAAATCCGTATGCGGGAAAAATAACGCTGCCATATACTCATCCATATACGCCGTATCAACAGATAATTCAAAATAAGCCATCTTCTTTGCGATATCGTGCGCCTGCGCCATAGCCTCGAACGAAAGCAATAGTTGCCGCGCCCCCGCAAGCGAACTATTCCCGACGAAGATAAAACGCTTCTTATCGATATCCGGCAACAAGCCAATCGCGATCGCCTTGTCAATATCAATAGAGGTGCCAAAACCGCCGGCAATAAAAACCTTTTTTACGTTGTCAAAAGAAAGATTCGTATGCTTCAAGAGGGTTGCTGTTGCAGAATAAATAGCAGCCTTTGCGCGTTTAATGTTATCGATATCTGGCTCAGTGATCACGATATCGATACCCTGGGCGCTTGCCTCCTTGCTACACACGATGAATTCTTTTCCGTTTTCTCCGTCACGAATACGCGCGGTGTCCTGCCGCTTGAATCGGCCACTACGATCAATTAGGCCAACGCGCAGCATCTCAGAGATACAATCAATATACCCGGAACCGCAGATACCTTTCGGCGCGGTCTTGCCAATAACCTCTAAGGTAACATCCAATGAATCAGGATCAATAATAACCTTTTGGATCGCACCCTGCGTTGCGCGCATGCCACAGGTTACCCCGCTTCCTTCAAATGCCGGGCCGGCAGAAGCAGCGCAAGACACAAGAAACTCTTTATTTCCTAGGACAATTTCCCCGTTTGTCCCGATATCTATCAGGATACAAACATCATCTTCCCGATCCATGCCACACGATAAAACCCCCGCTGTGACATCGCCTCCCACATAACTTGCTACTCCAGGGACACACGCCAAGGGACCGCGCGGATTTATACGAATACCGATCTCGCAGGCGCGTAACGCCGGCACAACATTTGCGGTCGCTACATATGGCTCTTTTCGTATGTACGTCGGATCAATAGACAATAAAAGGTGAATCATAGTTGTATTGCCCGCGATAACCAGCGCGGTAACATCGTTTAAATCGACGCTGTGTTCCCGGGTGAGCTCTTCGATAATCTGATCAATGCAATCAATAACCGCAAGATGAAGCTGCTCTAATCCGTCTTTTTCTTTAGCATACATAATGCGCGTGATCACATCGCTGCCAAAGGCAATCTGTTTGTTATAAATGGCCTTCGTGCCGATGACACGCTTAGTTGTAAGATCCACCAGCTGACCGCTAATAGTGGTAGTGCCGATATCAAAAGCAAATCCATAGTTCCTTTGCGCGGTATTGCCTGGCTCAACAAAAATAAGCTCGGATCCGCAAACTTTGCGCCACAATCCCACCGTCACCTTCCACTCCGAGGCGCGCAATAATTCTCCTAATTGCCGAATATTAACCAAGCCTGTGGGAAGCGCCGCAATATCTGCTTTAAAACCTGCTTCCGGAATTTTGCGCACGCCGCGGGTAACTCGCTCCAGATCACCCACCGGATCATGCAACATTGGCGGGGGCAACATCAAGAAATGCTTTGAAACCAAAGGAGCAAAAGCAAAAACGCCATCCACTAACCCGGCAGTCGGCACAACTACTTCTTCTGACTCCGTGTACATTCCCTTGGTGCGCTCATGGATCTGGGCCGGGGTCAAGCCATCAAGACTAATGCGCGAAGCATCCGGAATCATTACTTCCAGATTTTCCTGCACAAAACTCAAACAAGCCAACTGAACCTTTTTTTCCTTTTCATCCGCCGATAGTATGCCTGTTGGTTGCGTAAGAGTCTTACCCTTGCGCACAAAAACTTTGCACTTACCGCAGACCCCATCGCCACCACAAGCGGAATTAATGTAAATGCCGCAAGAAATCGCCGCGGAAAGGATGGTTGTGTCCTTTTCAACTTCAATGCTCACGTTGTCCGGATAAAAGGTAACCTTACATTTTTCCATAATGCTTACAGATTTTTCAAGAAGGATGGAATGCCTGCGGCCTCTTTCGGTCCTACGACAATATTCCAGCCAGATTTCTCCTCAAGCTCACCGCTCATCACTGCCACATAGCCAGGGATCACCAAACGCTTATGCGCCACTGCTTCAGAAACATTACATTTAAGCAACGTATCCGTAATCTTATCGGGAGTAAATTTCTCTGCAGCCCAAGCAGTCAAGACTGACATCCCTTCAGTATCTACGCTGACGATATACGAAGGGACCTTGCTTGCCTCCACTTCACCCAATACGGTATAGTATGAGAGAGAAAAATTCGTCGTTACCAACACAGGCGATGCCTTAGAAACCTGGCCTATGCTATAAAGCTTAGGCTCGATCTGTAAGGGCTTCTGTGGATCAGTATAAATATTCTGACGCAACGTTAATAATGACAGAACCTCCCAGGAAGCAGTGCCCCTGATCAACACAATCCCAGCATATTTTGCGATATATGCCCCTGCCTCAATTGCCTCATCCAACGGGTCGCGATTTTCAGCAATCATCAACGCAGGGTATCCCAGGGCGCGGTTATTCTTCTTAAGCGATTGCCGACGCATCTGGGTAACATCCCAGATTGTTTCAGCGAGAGGCTTTTTCACCGTATGCAAAACAAGATCGGTAGCGCCCAGGGCAGCTAGCTCCTTGGTGGCCTCCTGCAGCTCATCAATGTTCGCCTCCGATACGACCAACGGCACCTGGAACTCTTTTGCTAAGGCCCCCATGGCCTGTCTGTTTGCTTTAGTTGCCCGATACAATAACGGCTTTTTAGTGCCGACTACCCGCAACGCCTGACGCAGGGCCTCGATACTATCACTCATCAATACCAAACCCAGCAATGATGTCTTTGAAACCAGCGTTACCGCTTCAACAAAGCGTTGGGTATCTTTTGTGTTCTGGATAGCGATAAGATTCACCGAAAGCGTCTGACCAACACGCTCAAACGACAACGCGTTAATATGCTCAACGCTGGCGCGTATCTGCGCATCAGTTAAAGAATCATCAATAATAAAACCAATCCCGCACGGCCGATGGAATTTTTCTTCATGGCGGAACATTACACTTTCATTGCCAATCTCAAGCGCATGCTCGCCAGAACCTATGGTGATCTTCTTAATCGGCGGCAAACTTGAGGCCTCAAGCACGCTCTTTGCATCAGCCCCTACGGTAGGGCATTTCTCAATGCTCACTGCTTTTTTCGCCAACTGCATAGCAAACGCCAAACACGTGCTAAAACCACATTCCTTGCAATTTGTTTTTGGCAAAAGTTTGTAGATATCAAGTCCTGACAAGGCCATAGCTAATTCTCCATTTCAAATAGTTGACGCGGGTTGATCGAATAGAGTTGTTTCGCCAATGCTTCACTATCGCGATGCCCAGTAAGAGCTGCGAGTTTTTTTATTACTTCTTTGGTCAAACGCAACACGATTTCCTCGTTTGTTTTCTTATTAATACACCTGATACGAATATAGCGAGCTACTTTTTTTTCAATATTTCCTTTGCCAAAAGTCGCCCCCGTTGAAAGCTGCAGCCCATCAATCAAACAGGATTTTGGCTTTTGCGTCGCTCCCCACACCGTAACCAGTATTCCGAAATGCTTTCTGCAGTTAAGCTTCCTAAGCGCTAAACTTCCGGCCAAAATCCCCAGCACTAAATATGGGCCTAGATGGCCGTGAAATTCTACCGCTTTTTTTAGACTGATTACTTTCATTTATTTACCAACGACGCAAAATATCCCGCGCCAAAACCATTGTCAATATTCATCACGGCGACACCTGGCGAACAGCTGTTAAGCATGGTCAACAACGCAGACAACCCTTGAAAACTTGCTCCATACCCGCAACTCGTGGGCACAGCAACAACTGGACAACGCGCTAATCCGCTAATTAAACTTGCCAAAGCCCCTTCCATCCCGGCGACAACAACTATAACCTTAGCTTGTTGGATGGCATCTTGATGACTCATCACCCGATGCACGCCAGCAACCCCAACGTCATACAAGCGCTGGACGCAGTTGCCCATAACCTCCAGGGTAACCGCCGCTTCTTCAGCCACCGGTAAATCAGCAGTGCCCGCGGAAATTACCAATACGTGGCCCTTACGCTGTGGCGCTCTCGCCATACTATAGCCAATACGCGCCAACGCATTATAACGCAAATGCGTAAACGTCCGCTTAAGATACGTAAAATATTTCTTTTCGAGGCGGGTCAAAAGGAGAGTTTGCTTATGAGCAAGTAACGTTTTGCAGATTTTACGAATGTGTTCCTTGCTTTTTCCTGGACAATACACAACCTCTGGAAAACCTCTGCGTTGTTGTCGATCGACATCGACCTTGGCAAAACCAAGCTCGCAAAAACCGCGCCTTACCACCATTATGCTAACCTCGGAAAATAATAAAAAGAATTAAAACGATCAGGACGGCCGACAGCAGATAAAAATCATTGAAATAAAAAAAATCACCTACGCGGTCCTTGAGAGGATAATCCTGCATTGAATGTTTTTGGCTGGAGTGTAGTTTGTTTCTTTTACGGTACTCTTCCACCTGATCACGCTTAAAACGTAAATACACCCCCCCTACTTTATACGCAGGGATTTCGCCTTGTTCTGCCAAATCCAACACTTCCTTCTCCGTTATTCCTAAAACCGAAGAAACATCTCTGACTGTTAATAATTTTTCATCTGACATAATTAACTACCCATTTCCTTTACAGAATATAAACAAGCGCTCTTACTTAGCCACCTTGCCAGAGGCAATCCAAGAATCTATCTGCTTACGCTCAAATCTCCAATGATCCCCTTCTTTCATGCCGGGCACCTTGCCGCTATTGGCCCACTCCATAACCGAATTATGATCGACCTCTAAATACCGCGCAAGCTCTTCAACATTAAGAAAATCATGAAGCATGGAACATTCACCTTCAAAGATAGCCCCTTCAGCGATATTTAAACGTGCAGGAAAAATATCCCCTTCAATGACAGCCGAAGGCAATAGGGTTAACCGCTCTCTTGCAGTGATCTTGCCTTTGACCTTGCCGCCAATAATAATATTATCGCCAACAATATCTGCAAGTACCAACGCTGTCTGACCGATAGTTAAATTTCCCTTGGTTTCCAGAGTGCCTTCAAACTTTCCGTTTATGCGTAGGTTAACCGGATCCTTAAACGTCAGGGTTCCCTGCATGCTGGCATCCACATCTAGGATCTTTTCTTCCAGTTTCTTCTTAAAAGCCATACGCACCTCCCTTTAAAATTTTTTCTACTATCAATGCCAAGAAAAAATTTTACTTCGAGCCGAGCAACGGCGAGAAGCAAATACTTTCTTTCCTTGCTTTATTCCCAAGAAAAAATTTTACTTCGAGCCGAGCAACGGCGAGAAGCAAATACTTTCTTTCCTTACTTTATTCCCAAGAAAAAATTTTACTTCGAGCCGAGCAACGGCGAGAAGCAAATACTTTCTTTCCTTACTTTATTCCCCCAAGAAAAAATTTTACTTCGAGCCGAATAACAGCGAGAAGCAAATACTTTCCTCCAACGCCTACCCGCTCAATTTTGAAGAAATATACAATTAAGGCTTCACCTCATCCTTAGAAAACAAAACCCCCTCTGCGTAACGCAGAAAAAAGAGCACCACCAAGCCTAAAATAGTCGTATAGAGCGCAGCATTGCGGAATCCACATCCCACAGCCATACCAATACCTGCAACAAGCCATAAGCTTGCCGCGGTTGTCAAGCCGCGCACTCCCTCGCTATCGCGGATAATCGCTCCTGCACCCAGAAATCCAATACCCGTAATTACCCCCGCTGCGATACGGGAAGGATCCATAGGAGCTATTTTATTATATATATCAAAAACATAGAGTGATGTCAACATGATAAGACAGGAACCAAGCGAGACAAGGATGTGCGTGCGTAAGCCTGCCGTACGTCGATGCGCCTGACGCTCAAGCCCAATCAATCCTCCCAAAATCACTGAAAGTAACAAACGTACAAAAATCTGCGTATCAGTCAACATCTCCAACCTCCATCCTCTTTTCTGCAAGAAACTGACTTCACCTTGAAACTACTATTGTTTATTTTAAGAGCGCAGTTATTGCATTTCATTTTTCTCATAGATACCAGCTCATCTGCGCCTCGCCCTTGTGTCATTGCGAGAAGCACCGCTATTGTGTGTCTTTACGACGAAGCAATCTTTTTAGATTGCTTCGGGCTAAAGCCCTCGCAATGACACAACAGCCATGCGAGGGTCGCAATGACACGCTAACAATTAACTCCGTTCACTATGGCATAAAACAATCCTAGCTACTACATGCCCGCGTTAAGCGACAAATTTGACCGCGCTCCTCGTTTAAAAAGCTGATACCCAAAACCAGCAACCATGGCTGCGTTATCCATGCACAACGCTTTTGTTGGGAAATACACCTCAACATGCTGCTGTGCCGCCCGCTTTTCAAACGCCTCGCGCAGCCTCATGTTAGCCACCACGCCTCCGCCAACCACCAAGCGGTTTATCTTTGTCAATTTGCACGCATGAAATGATTTCTCAAGTAACGTATCAATCACTGATTCCTGAAACGACGCCGCAATATCAGCTTGCATTTGGCGCCCAGCGCGCGTGTTCGCAATGCCGCGGGGAAATTTCTTCTGCACATAATAGAGCACCGCGGTTTTAATGCCGCTAAAACTAAAATTCAACGGCTGTTGTGTGCCCGAGCATTGTAGGGTTAACGCTTGAGGATCGCCTTGCCGAGCGATAGCTTCAATCAGCGGCCCACCTGGATAGCCCAGCCCTAAAATCTTAGCAACCTTATCGAATGCTTCTCCGCAAGCATCATCCTGCGTTTGGCCAAGTGTCTTTATAGTAGCAAAATCTTTAACTAAAAATAAGCTCGTATGCCCGCCGGAAACTACCAACCCAACAAAAGGCAAACGCACCTGCTTCTCTTTTAAATAACCGGCATAGATATGGCTGTACAGATGATTAACCCCAATGAGCGGAATACGAAGACTTAAACTAAGCGCTTTTGCAAACGATATCCCTACCAAAAGCGAACCCAAAAGGCCTGGGCCGTTAGTCACGCTCACCAAAGCAAGATCGCCACGCGCAATACCTGCTTTCTTGATTGCATCATCGGTAACAGCGACAATCGTTTCCAGTTGAGTCCTGAACGCAATCTCCGGAACAACGCCGCCATACTGTTGATGGAATTCAAGACTCGAAGCGACAACGTTGGAAAGTATATCAGTGCCGTTGTTCACCACGGAAACTGAAGTCTCATCACACGATGTCTCAATGCCTAAGGTATACATACGATACTTCATTTCACCAGATCAGACACAAACACAAAACGAAAACCTTCTTTTTCCATGCTCGGCATCACCTCGCGCAGCACTGCCAAGGTTTCCTTGCGGTCATGGCCGATGCCAATAGCACTGCCGCGTATCCGCGCCTTTACCTGCAACTTCAACAGCTGGTTCTTAATATATGCTGGATCATCCTGATTATCCAAGAAAATATCCCGTTGGGCAAATTTAAGCTGATACTGTTTGGCCACCTGCGCGCACACTGAATCAGCAGAAACATAGCTATCTAAGAAATAAAGACCTTGGGCCTTAAGCTCCTGGATAATATAGCCCATGATATTCTTATCCGCAGTAATCCTTGAACCCATGTGGTTTGAGATTCCTTGCGCGTGAGGCACATCCAACAAGCTTTCGCGCAGAATACGCTTGACCGTTGATTGCTTCATCGTAGAAAGAATCGTATTCTTTTCTAAATTCCTTTTCTCTTTTGGCTCCATCGGGAAGTGTAAGATAATTTGGAATCCGTTCTTATGCAATTCCCTGGCTACCTGCTTGGAATACGCAAGGTTAGGCAACACCGCCATGGTTAACGGATACCTAATACGGCTAGCCAACGCCACATCTTCTTCATTATAACCCCAATCATCAAGCACAATCGCAATCTTGCCTTTTACCGAAGGAGGAGTCACCACAGGCTTAACCTTCACAGGTTTAGGCGGAGGCAACACCTTGGTTTTCTCTTTAGGCTTGGTAAGATTTGCAATCAGCAGCCACTGTAGAAGAATGATGGCAACTAAGATCGCGATAACCGTCTTATAGCCTTGCGGTTTTTTTCGGGAGCCAGACTTACGCATGCTGTTGCGTTCCTTGATAAATTTTTAGCGCCTTAAGCACATCAACCGCGCGCATCAACTGGTTATCGGTTTTATAATCAGCCTCCTTCTTTGGCTGATCGGGAGGCTTAGTCTTATTTTCTAATTCCTCAAAAATATCTTCGTTCTTTTTCAAGGCATCCTCAGTATTTAATTCAATCCGCCCTTCCTCAACCGCGATATCAGGAACGATGCCCTTGCCATGAATCTCC
This sequence comes from Candidatus Omnitrophota bacterium, assembly GCA_017995695.1. Classification (GTDB taxonomy): domain Bacteria; phylum Omnitrophota; class Gorgyraeia; order Gygaellales; family Profunditerraquicolaceae; genus JAGOIJ01. Next base: position 8,836 of record JAGOIJ010000052.1, read on the forward strand.
CTTCCCGATGGCGTATAATACTTGCTGGTGGTTAACCGCAGCGCAGAACCATCGCTTAAGGGAATCACGGTTTGAACCGACCCCTTGCCGAACGATTTTGTTCCTAAGATAATGGCGCGTTTATGATCCTGTAAAGCGCCAGCCACAATCTCACTCGCCGAAGCAGAGCCTTCATTAATCAATACCACCATCGGCATCGAAACAATGGTATCCGAGGAACGCGAGAAAAATTCTAAATTCTGGTTGCCTTTGCGCCCTTTAGTGTAAACAATCTTTTTACCTTTATCCAAGAATTTCTCGGAAACGCTTACGGAAACATCCAATAAGCCACCCGGGTTATTACGCAAATCCAAGATCAACGAATTCATCTTCTCTTTTTTAAGCCTCTCCAATACATTCTGCAGCTCGTTGGCGGTATTCTCCCTGAACTCGGTCATGCGCACATAGGCGATACCGTCCTCAAGGATCTTTGCAGCCTTGATATCAACAATCTTGATGATGTCGCGCACAATCTTAACCTCTAAAAGCTTTTTTTCAGATTCCCGTAAAATAGTCAGATTGACTGCCTCACCCGGCTTGCCACGCATCTTCTTGACGGCATCGGTAAGCGATAAGTCTCTTGTCAGATCATCGTTGATTTTAACAATCCTGTCATTAGCCTTTAAGCCCGCCTTCCACGCGGGAGTATCCTCAAGCGGCGTTACAATAGTCAACAATCCATCCTTAATAGTAATCTCAACTCCTAGTCCGCCGAATTTGCCTTCGGTATCAACCTTCAGCTCGTTATACGTATCAGGATCCATAAACTGGCTGTGCGGGTCAAGCGACCCGACCATGCCTTTTAACGCCCCATAAATAAGATCCTTGGCGCCAACGGCATCGACATAATCCGTCTCAATAATCGCCAACGTATCTGAAAATAATTTGACCTGTTTGAAAAGATCATCCGTTTTCTGCTTTTCTGCCTCGGAGGAGGCGATCTGATAACCCAACAAAACTACCAACCCTACAAGAACAATGAAATTAAGATACCTACGCATTCTTGAGCCTCCGTCGCAGCATTTCTTGAACAACCTTTGGATTAGCCTTGCCTTTGCTTTTCTTCATCACTTGACCCACTAAAAACATCACTGCATTATCTTTGCCTTGCTGGTAATCCGCCACTGATTTCTGATTCTCATCGATAACCTCTTGCACGAGACGCTCTAAACCAGTGGTATCTGAAATCTGAACAAGATTTTTCTTGCTGATAATTTCCCTGCAAGAAGCATGAGTTTCAACCATCTCGGCCACTATGGCCTTGGCAACTAGATTAGAAA
>JAGOIJ010000054.1 GCA_017995695.1 Candidatus Omnitrophota bacterium
AATCGGCACCATCTTGGATACGATTTCTCGTAATCCTGACAGCGTGCTGGCGAATATGGGCAAGGATCATTATATCGAGTACCAGGTGCAATCTGCGGTTCAGGAGGCAGATGGTTTTGATTTGCTGACTATGGGCAGGCCCGAAGGTCCGGGTTGTTACTGCTATGTGAACAATGCCTTGCGCGCTGTCATGCAAAAACTGATTAAGAATTACGACTATATCGTGATTGATAATGAGGCAGGGCTTGAGCATTTATCGCGCAGGACAACGCGCGCTGCCGATGCCTTGGTGGTTGTTTCCGATGTTACGAAGGTTGGTTTACGCGCAGCCCAGCGCATTAACGATCTGGCCCATGAATTAGATATCAAGATCCGTAAGCGTTTTTTGATTGTTAACCAATGTGTTGGCGAGTGCGATGCTCGGAAGTTTTCTCTTGATGGCTTGGAGTGTTTAGGCGCTCTCCCGCAGGATCAAGAAATTAATGCCCGGAGCATAAACGGAGATTCTTTGTTAATGATTTCCGATTCCTCAGTTAGTTTACGCGCATTACGATTAATAGGAGAAACGATATGGCAGAGATGATGCTTGAGAAATGGTCGGGGTCAGTGCATGAGGTGACGATTGGCGCAACCGTAAAGGACGGCGGAACGCGATCTAACGCGATAACCGTGGGAGGCGAAACAACCTTACCGTTTTTGTTTGCCGAAGGAGCCATGCCGCATAAGCCAGTGATTGCGTGGGAGTGTTGGGATGTTGCTCCGACGGATTGGCCCGCGGAGTTAAACGCTCAATTCAAAAAAGTGTATGCTGATCCAGTGGCCTGGGCCCAAACGTGCGTCCGCGAGCATAAAGCGCAACTAGTATGTCTTAGGTTGCAAGGGGCGCATCCTGATTTCGGCAATAAAACGCCGGAGCAGGCAGCAAAAACAGTTGCTAGTGTTCTTAAGGCTGTCGATGTGCCATTGATTATCGTCGGCTGTGGCGATGACGCAAAGGATAACCTTATCCTTCCTGCGGTATGCGAGGCAGCAAAGGGCCAACGTTGTCTGATTGGCTCGGCTGTCCAGGATAATTATAAGACGATTGCCGCGGCCGTGCTTGCTGATGGGCATGCCATTATTGCCGAATCGCCCATTGATATTAATATCGCTAAGCAATTAAATATCTTGATTTCAGATATGGGTATGCCGCTTGAACGGGTGGTGATTAATCCGACTATCGGCGCCTTGGGGTATGGTTTAGAGTATGCTTATTCCATTATGGAGCGCGCGCGCCTTGCGGCGCTTGCAGGAGATAAAACAGTTGCTTCTCCGTTTATTTGTTTTGTGGGCCAGGAGGCTTGGCGGGTTAAAGAAGCCCGCGCTTCTGTTGCGGAGTTTCCCGCTTGGGGTGAAGAATCAAGTCGCGGCGTGGTCTGGGAGGCAGTAACGGCAACCGCGCTTTTACAGGCAGGAGCAGATATCTTAGTTATGCGTCATCCTCGGGCAATTGAAAAGACGCAAGGCACTATTAATAACTTGATGAAGGGCGGTTAGGCTGACATGTATATAATCGGCGAGCTTATTAATGGGATGTATAAGGATATCGGCCGGGCGATTAAGGAGAAGGACAAGGCCGTTATTCAGCGTAGCGCTTTGCAGCAGGTGGAATCTGGCGCTGATGCGTTGGATGTAAATTGCGGTCCAGCTTCAAAGGATCCGATTAGTGATATGCGTTGGCTGGTTGAGGTAATCCAAGAGGTCACTAATAAACCGCTTGCTTTGGATTCAAGCAAGCCGGCAGTTATTGAGTCTGGTTTGCAAGTCATCAAAGGGCAGGCCATTATTAATTCGACTACCGCGGACGCGCAAAAATTATCCATCTTAGTGCCTTTAGCAAAACGATATCACGCCAAGTTGATAGGATTGACGATTAGTGCGCAGGGGATCCCGCAAAATAAAGACCAGCGCCTTGAGTTAGCGGCGATGATTGTGGCCAGTTGCGCTGAGCAGGAATTTCCCCTTGAAGATTTGTTCCTGGATCCTATTGTCATGCCGGTTAATGTCGCCCAGGCACAGCAGAAAGAAATCTTGGAAGCAATCCATGAGTTTAAGCTTATTGCTGATCCACCTTGTAAAACAATTGTTGGCTTAAGCAATGTTTCCCAGGGGACGCGTTATCGCAGCCTGGTAAACCGTATCTTTATGGTGATGGCAGCAGGATATGGGCTTGATGCCGCGATCCTTGATCCTTTGGATAAAGAATTGATGGATGCGGCGGTGACAGCAGATTTAATTTTAAACAAGCAGATTTACTGCGATTCTTTCTTAGACGCGTATAGGAAGAAATAACATGGCTAAAGAAGATATTTTCCGAAATATTTTTAGGGTTGAAGGTTTCCGCTATAGCTTTAAAATTGCGGCAAAGGGTATCGTCTATTTATTTCTTTACCATCGCAACATGAGAATTATTTTTATGCTTGGCCTGGCTGCGCTTTTGACTGGTTTTGTTTTTAAGCTCAAAGGGATAGAATTGGTCGCGTTGTGTATTACTGTTACGCTTGTCTTTGTGGCAGAGATTTTCAATACCGCGGTTGAGCTTATGATGGATGCGATCACCGAGAAATACCACACCAAGATTAAACTGGTAAAAGATGTCGCGGCAGCCGTAGTATTATTAACTACGCTGAATGCCGTAGCTGTTTGCTATATTTTATTTGTGCGTAAGATTGCCGGTTAGAAAGAAGGTGAGCGTATGAAAAAGGTGCTTGTTGTTGATGATGAAAAAGAAATTGCAGATCTCCTTGGCAAGGCTTTGAAAAAACATCGCTACCTGGTGAGAGTTGCGAATTCAGGAGAAGAGGCCTTGGCGCTTTGCCAGACAGGGGGTAAGGTTGATCTTATGCTGCTCGATATTGCTATGCCCGGTATTGATGGGTATCAAACTTGTCAGGCTTTGCGTAACGACCCTAAGCTTGCGAATATCCCTGTTATTTTTTTGACAGGCAAGGATCTTGATCCGGATAGCTTAGAAAAACATATGCAAGAATTAGGTGTCCATGATTATATTCCTAAACCTTCAACAGTCCAAGAGATGCTCGATAAAGTGAAGGAGTTCTTTGAAAAGCAAAAAACCTAAAGCGTTGTGTAATGTGTAAAGTGTAAAGTCCGAAGCGAAATGGTAAAGTCGTGTCATTGCGAACCCCAAAGGGGTGAAGCAATCCAAATAGATTGCTTCGTCGTAACGACATGCGAGAGCTTTACTCCTCGCAATGACACTAAGCTGCATTAATGGTGTTTGTAGAATAGTAATTGCTTAAGTCTTTATTGATAGTAAGGTTGTAATCTTGTAAGATTGTGTTAAAATAGGAAGAAATTTATTTTGACGGCGTAGCTCAGCTCGGTAGAGCAAGCGGCTCATACCCGCTCGGCCAGTGGTTCAAATCCACTCGCCGTCACTATTATTTCTTTCTTGCTATTTTTAGTTTCAGCGTATACAATAAAGGGTAATGTTTTTGGTAAAGGCGAATAGTGGTTACAAGCCTAAAAGGAGGTGTTGCATGCGGAGGGTAGCGTTAGTTGCGCTAGTGGTATTGGCTTTAGCGGTAACGAGCGGATATGCAGCAACGGATCAGATCTTGGAAGGTATGGGTCAGAAGGCGGTTCGTGGCGTGGTCAATATAGTGACGTCGCCTCTTGAAGTACCCATGCAAATTCTTAAAGGGTATGATAAAGGTTTAGATTTTATTGGTAATGAGCCGGCTTCCCGAGGAGTCGGAGCAGTATTGGGAATATTTCGTGGTATCGGTCATGCCGCTGGTCGTTTAGCGTGGGGTGGTTTAGAGTTGGTGGGTTTCTGGACTGCGAATCCTGCTGATAATGTTGGTGTCGGTATTCCTTTCGACGCAGAATATGCTTGGCAGGAAGGTCAGCAGTATAGTATCTTTAAGCCAGATTTTGAAGAAGGCATCAAGCCAGTTACGAATAAACTTGCGCACGGTGTTGCTGATGCATTGTTAGGCATTGCCGAAGTGCCCAGCCAGGTTAAGCTTGGCAAAGATGAGGGGAATGCTGCTAAGGGTTTTGTGCGTGGTTTATGGTTTTGGGCAAGCCGCGAAGTGTATGGTTTTGGCAACGTATTAACGTGTATTGTGCCTAATCCTACGGATAATCCCGGTTACAGCTTTAACACGCCATGGCCGTGGACAGGCTTGACGGAATCGCTTAAATAACGAGTTGTTGTTTTGCGTAACGTAAGGGGCGTTTTTCTTATCATGATAAACGCCCCTTTTTATTGAGGCCACAACTTACGGAACGAGTGAAGCGAGTGAACGTAAGTTGTTGGGCCGAAATAATACCGCATGTGCGAGCATGTTCCAATAGAACATGCGAGAGAGACATGCGGTATGGGAGAGTAACAACGAAAAACCCAAGGCGATGAGGAAGAAAGCAATGAAAATATGTCAATGATTGCAAAGGTTAAAGAAACTATTGAGCGCTACCATTTATTGCAGCCTCACGATACAGTTATTGTGGCAGTTTCTGGCGGCCCCGATTCGGTTGCGTTGCTCTATGCGTTGTATGCGTTACGCAAGGAATATAACCTTACGTTGCACGTCGCGCACTTAGATCATCAGCTAAGGAAGCAATCGGTGCGCGATGCAGTTTATGTTAAACGTCTTGCGCAAAAGCTTGGCCTTCCGGTAACCATCGCCACGTGCAGGGTTGGCGCAACCGTCGATAAGGGCTCGCTTGAAGAAGCAGCCCGCAATGCGCGTCTTGCTTTTTTGTGTACATTGAGCAAGACGATCAAGTCTGATGCAATCGCTTTGGGGCATACGCTTGATGACCAGGCAGAAACTGTTCTGATGCGCATCATACGGGGAGCTGGCCTTAATGGTCTTTTAGGTATTCTGCCCTACAGAGTTTTGTATGGTTGTGTTATAATTCGGCCTCTTTTAAAAATTCGTAGGTACGAGATCGAAACGTTTTTGAAACAAAATAAGATTAAGCCTCGGCTTGATCAGAGCAATCTGACTGATAAATATTTCCGCAATAAAATCAGGCACATCTTGTTGCCGTTGCTTGAGAAAAAATTTAATCATAATATTAAAGGTGTGTTAAGCGCTACGGCTGAACACATTGGTGCGGATTATGATTATTTGAAGCAGGTTGTGGAAAAAAGAATGAAAGGCTTGAAGGCGCATTCTTTGCCTCTTACGCTCGTGCGCAAGGCGCACCCAGCTTTAAGGAATATGTTGTTTCGGGCTGCTATTGCTCAACTGAAAGGCGACACGCGTAGTATTACCTTTACGCACATACAAGAATTGGCTGACCTTGAGGCCCATCGGCCGCTGAATGCCGTTGTGGATCTTCCGAAAGGAGTTTCGGTGCGCAAGCAAAAGACGCGCCTGTTATTTTATCTTCGTCCTCACCGCGTTTATCGTTAAGAAATACTTGAATTAAACGAATTTTAACTATATAATATATTTTCTAAAGCAGAGGAGCACTATGGGTAATCATAGTAACAAGGTTCCTAACATCAAAAAAACAAACAACTTCAAACGTTTTCCGGTGGGATGGATTGTTGGATTTCTCGCTGTGTATTTGTTGATAAGCTATTTTGTGAGCCTGACAGCAGGCGGTATCCCCAAGGTTATTCCCTATAGCGAATTCTACAGTTTGCTGAAGAACTCTCCCGATAAGATCCGTTCATTAACTAAAGTAGAAACGCAGCTTGAAGGAGAATTTGTCGATAATTCTCGGTTTACGGTTAATATCCCTGAAAATGATCCTGAATTGTTGAACCTGATGCGTCAAAATCTAAAGCGTTTTGATGTTCAGCCTGCGCGGACATTATGGGCTAACTTGTTTTATTCGTTAGGCCCTGTTGTCTTATTAATCTTTTTCTGGTGGATGATGGCTGCGCGCAATGAGCAGCTCGGTAACAGGATTATGAGTTTCGGCAAGTTGCGGCCGAAGATTCACACTGATCAAGAGGGGGACAAGGTTACTTTTAAGGATGTCGCCGGCGTTGATGAGGCCAAAGAGGAATTGCAAGAGGTTATCGAGTTTTTAAAGGATCCTAAGCGTTTCCAAAAGCTTGGCGGAAAGATTCCTAAGGGAGTTTTGCTCGTCGGCCCTCCTGGTTGCGGTAAGACGTTAATTGCAAAGGCGGTGGCAGGAGAAGCAGGTGTGCCATTTTTTCCTTTGAGCGGTTCTGATTTTGTGGAAATGTTTGTCGGTGTGGGCGCTTCCCGCGTTCGGGATCTTTTTGAGCAGGGAAGAAGGGCGGCAAAATCATCTGCCAAGGGCGCGATTATTTTTATTGATGAGATTGATGCGGTTGGGCGCTTGCGTTTTTCTGGCATAGGCGGAGGGCACGATGAGCGCGAGCAAACCTTGAATGCACTCTTAGTTGAGATGGATGGTTTTGATGCTACCCAGGGTTTGATTCTTATCGCGGCGACGAATCGCCCGGATACTTTGGATCCTGCGCTATTGAGGCCAGGTCGTTTTGATCGCCATATCATCGTCAACCTTCCCGATATTAAGGGCCGGGAAGAGATCCTTAAGGTGCACACCCGTAAGATTAAAGTTGCTCCCGAAGCCGATTTTAAATCAATCGCCAGCCAGACGCCGGGATTCTCCGGCGCGGATTTAGCAAATTTGTGCAATGAGGCAGCGTTGTTGGCAGCGCGTTTTAATAAGGACTCAGTCGAAATGGTTGATTTTGAGAAATCTGTCGAGCGCGTATTGATGGGGCCAGAGAAGAAAAGCCATATCATTTCTAAAAAGGAAAAAGAGATTACCGCGCTTCATGAGTCTGGACATGCCTTGCTTTCATTGTTATTGCCTGAAGTCAATCCTTTGAAAAAAGTTTCTATTATTCCCCGCGGGCTGGCAGGCGGATATACCTTTACGCCCCCCCTAGAAGATCGGCACTATTGGACCAAGAGAGAATTGCTTGCTGAGATTACTATGATGCTGGGGGGTAGGGCTTCCGAGGATATTAATTTAAGCGAGGTGACCACAGGCGCGCAGAATGATTTAGAGACTGCGACGCATTTGGCCCGGCGCATGGTGTGTCAATTCGGCATGTCCGATAAGCTTGGCAATATCACGCTTGGTAAAAGAGAAGGCTTGGTATTTCTCGGTCGCGATATCGTTGAGGAACGAAACTATAGCGAGGAAACTGCCCGGTTTATCGATGAGGAAGTCAAAAAGATAATTGATGAGGCGTATGCTAAAGCTCGGACTCTTTTGCAGCGCAATCAGGAAAAATTAAAAATGTTGAGCAACGCGCTCTTAGAAAAAGAAGTGTTAGATGGGGAAGCGGTTAAAAAAATGCTCGGGATCGAAAAGCAAGATTTGGTCTGACAGCCAAAGCGTTATGCGGGTGGTGGAAGTCAATAATCCTCATGACGCAGAAAAGCTGCTGCGCGAAATCAACGTTGATCCCTATGGCATTAAGATTATGGTCCCCAAGGCAATCACGCATGCGGTAAGGCTAAGCGCTTTGTCGAACATTACTGCGAATATCCTTAAGCAGGAGATGCTTTCGTTAGGCGGCGATGTGGCTATTGCAAAAGATGCCTTAACCGGGAGAACAAAGAAAACCGATTGCCTCATCATGGGTAATCGCGCGCAATTTAATCGGTTGAATGCAAAGTTAGCGTTGCAGCCGTTTGGATTAGGTGGCCTTGCCCAAGAGTTACGTGCTACTCTGGCTCATTATTTGGAGCACGCTTTCAGTATTACGTTAGGTCGATACACGCTGAGGTTGGGTGAGCGCACGCGTATCATGGGTGTTATTAATCTTACCCCGGATTCCTTTAGCGGCGATGGTTTGTGTCGAATTGGTGTAAAACGATTTGATGCCGGATTTTTGGTAGCGCGCGCCCAGCGCATGGTGGCTGATGGGGCTGATATGCTTGATCTGGGAGGCGAGTCTAGCAGGCCAGGTGCAAGGCCCGTGCCGCTAAAAGTGGAGCTCGATCGCGTTATGCCTGCTGTTAAGGCGTTAGCGCGCAAGGTTAAAGTTCCGCTCTCGATCGATACGCATAAGCCGGAAGTGGCCCGCCAAGCGCTTGAAGAGGGTGCAGACTGTATTAATGATATCTTTGGTTTGCGCAATCATGCGTTAGCTAAGATCGTTGCTCGTCATAAGGCGGCAGTTGTGTTGATGCATATGCGCGGGATGAGTCCTCGGACCATGCAGCAGGATACGCAGTACCGTTCTCTGATTGAAGAAATCACGTTGTTTTTGCAGCAGGCAATGGTTCGTGCTGTTGCAGCGGGAGTAGACAGGGAGAAAATTATTATTGATCCGGGGATAGGATTTGGTAAGGCCTTACAGCATAACCTTGAGATATTGCGCTGCTTAAGAGAGTTCAAAGTATTGGGAAGGCCCCTGTTGGTTGGGCCTTCGAGAAAATCGTTTCTTGGTTCAGTTTTAGGTGCGCAGCCTCATGAGCGATTGATCGGTACGGTTGCGGCGTGTGCTGTAGCCTGCCTACATGGAGCGCATATCGTCAGGGTTCATGACGTTAAAGAAGTCCGGCAAGGATTGGATATCGCCGAAGCGATTGATCGGTCAGGAAAATAAAGTTTACTATGCAAACATTAGAGACGATCCTTAATATCGCTATTACCTGGTGGAAGCCAATGATCCCTGTAGTTGAGATCGGCATACTCTGGTTTGTTATTTATCATATTATGCTTTTCTTTGAGGGTACGCGCGCGATCCAGGTTTTACGTGGCATTGTTATACTGCTCGTTGCGTTTTTGTTATTCCAGCGGCTTGGCTTGATCCATCTGGATTGGCTCTTGACAAAACTTTTTGCTATTTCGGTTATCGCGGTGTTAGTTATTTTTTCTCCGGAGATCCGCCAGGGCCTTGCGCGCCTTGGGCAACGGCATATTTTTGCTACTCCCTTGCGGGAAGAGGAGATAGATTATCTGCTGAAAGAGATTTACAAGGCAGTTGAGGTTCTTGCTAAAAGCAAGATCGGCGCGCTCATCGCCCTTGAGAAAGTCGATCCTTTAACTACGTATATAGAATCTGGCGTGTTGATTGATGCTAAGGTTTCATCGGATCTGTTGCAAAGCATCTTTGCCCCTAATACGCCACTGCATGATGGTGGAGTCATTATTCAGCATGGTAAGGTAATGGCTGCGGGGTGTTTATTTCCGCTTACCCAAAAACAGGACCTAAACCGCATGTTCGGTATGCGGCATCGGGCAGCTTTGGGATTAACCGAGGAGACCGACGCTATTATTATCGTTGTGTCGGAGGAGCGTCAGGATATTTCGTTTGTGTACAAAGGTAAGCTCTATAAGGATTTAAGCCAGCAGGATCTTATTTTCAAAATCAAAGAATTGTTAAAGGTTACCTAGACATGGCGAAGGAAAAAATCAATATTCTAAGGTCATTTCTGCATTTTTTCACTACGCATCCGTGGATTAAGCTCATTTCTTTGGGTTTGGCCATTGTTGTTTGGTTCTATGTTGCCGGTGAAATCCACAAATTCAATTATTGATGCCGCGTCTTGGAGTAAACATTGACCATGTCGCAACGTTGCGTGAGGCTCGCAAGGGCAGTGTCCCAGACCCTACTATTGCGGCATTGTTGTGTGAGGCAAGCGGAGCTGACAGCATTGTGGTGCACTTGCGTGAAGATCGACGCCATATAAAAGATAATGACGTCGCGATGTTGCGCCAGGTAGTAAAAACAAAGCTTAATTTGGAGATGTCGGTTGCTTCCGAAATTGTTTCAATTGCGTGCGTCGTCAAACCGGATCAGGCGACGCTGGTGCCGGAGCGTAGGCAGGAATTAACCACCGAAGGTGGATTAGACGTTGTGGGGCAGCTTCAGCGCATTAAGCAGGCGAAGAACCGATTGCAGCGACAAGGTATCGAGGTAAGTTTATTTATCGACCCTGAGAAGAAACAGATAGACGCAGCCAAGAAGATTGGCGTTGCGATGATTGAGTTGCATACGGGTCGTTTCGCAGATGCAAAGAACACGCGAGAACAAACGATGTATTATAAACAAATACAAACGAGCGTCGCTTATGGAATTAAGCAAGGTTTAGTGGTTAATGCTGGCCACGGCTTAGATTATGCTAATGTTGCGATGATCGCAAAGATTCCCGGCGTTGAAGA
>JAGOIJ010000055.1 GCA_017995695.1 Candidatus Omnitrophota bacterium
GTTTTTGCCCACGAGCTCGGTCACAATCTAAACATGGCGCACGCTGGCACTGATCCTGAAAATGATGGCGTCATGAATGCAGAATATGGCGATTCATCTGACGTTATGGGTTCTTCACGCGCAAAATTAACCCTTAATGCAGGCCATGTTGACCAGCAAGGGTGGTTTGCTCCTTATTCAGGAAGCACGGTCAATGTTGCTGCTGATGGCAATTTTACCTTGTATCCGCTTGACCTTGACCCGCGGACAACCCCAGGCCCGCGCATCCTTAAAATCCAGAAACCAAGTGGCGGCGGATATTATTATGTGTCATACCGAAGAAATATCACTGCTTACAACGGACTTTCAACGACCTACACGCAAGGAGCGAATATTCACCGTTACGCAGGAAGCGGTTACGGCTATACCTATTTTATTAAAAGCTTAACTGACGGAGCTCAATTTATTGATACGCCCAACGCTATTAAAGTTACGCAATTAGGAAAAGCTGTTGATTTAAGCACCATTGATGTAAACGTTGATTTTGGTGAGATACCCTGCACGCCGGCAACGCCTACACTTAGCATTTCACCTTACGACCAACCAGTGAAGCCGGGCGCTGCTGCATCATTTAATGTTGCATTAACCAACAGGGATTCTTCAACGTGCAGCGCGACAGCATTCAATCTGGCTGTGGCCTTGCCTGCGGGAGTAACAGGAACAATCTCACCTGCATATCTTTCATTAGGCCCAAGCCAAAGCGGATCTGCATCAATGACCGTTTACGGTTCAGTAGAAGGCCGCAATCAGCTTAACGTATCATCGCAAGATAATGATGGCGTTGCTCCTACTCATAATGTGGCTAATGCTTCAGCATTTGTAACCGTTGACGCAACCGCGCCACAAGCGCCAACTAATCTTACGGCTGCACAAGTAAGGAAAAAATGGCAGCTAACCTGGAGCGCAGCATCGGACGGCACTGGTTCAGGCATTGCCAGTTATGACGTATACAAAGATACAGGAGCCGGGTTTGCCTTGGTCGGATCATCCACGTCAACAACCTATGCGCCGAGCGTGCAAACTGGAACCAATATTTTTGCCGTAAAAGCCGTTGATCGCGCAGGAAATGCTTCTGGGCTTAGCAATACTGTCACTATTACGGTCAGTACCCCTGGTGGAGGGAAAAGGAAATAAATAGTTATACACAATTTGGAAAACGCCATAAGGGACACTATGCCTGCCAGCAGGCAGGCGAAGCTCCAAGGAGCGAGTGTCCCTTTTTATTTAGTAGCTACGCTTAGCCATGGGGACACTCTTTGCTTTGATTTCAAGCGCGGTTTCCGATTGGATTGAAGAGTGTCCCTAAAATTATGTTGAGGTGGGGAGGGGATTATGTTAAAATAAGATCTCGTTATAAGAATTAATAACAATGCTGTTGTTGAAAGGAATGCGCGCATGGAAGAAAAAAAAGGAAAAATACTGGTTGTTGATGATGAGCCGGAGATCGTCAGCACCTTAAAAGATTATCTTTCCAATAAAGGATATGAAGTTATTGGCGCCCTAAGCGGAGAAGAAGCGTTAGGAGTGCTTGAAAAAGAAAAAACTGACTTAATCCTGATGGATATTATGATGCCGGGAATTAAGGGTACCGATGCCTCTAGAATTATTAAGCAAAAATACCCGTCAGCAAAGGTGTTAATCCTCACTGGCTATCCAAAAGAAACCGAAGACCTGTTAAAAGATAATGTGCTTGAAGGAGTTTTTACCAAGCCCGTGCGCCTTAAAGAGCTCTATAACAAACTGCTTGAGCTCATAGGACCGGCGGAGGCGCAAACCCCTGCCCTAAGCTCAAAACAGGGCATTACAGCGCGTGTTCTTTTAATTAAGGCAAAGCTTTTATTTCTTGAGTCGTCGTTTGAAATCTACGACCAGCTGCAAGTGCGTTTCAGGGCTTTGGCAAAACGCGGTGAAAATTACACCCTTGATCTTGCGCACCACCAAGACCAGATTTCCGAAAAGATTGCTTCATTTGTTCCGGACCTTCTGCTCGTCAACGCAACATTTATTAAGGAAATCGAAGACGGATTGTTCTCTGAAATCCTTGAAAAAAACACCGGCTCTTCAGAAATCCTTGTGTATACTATCACTGATCCAAGCCAGATTAAAGAATCAGAGGTTGAGCGACTCATTAAAGCTGCAGAGGCATATTGTTTCAAGCATGGTCTGATTGAGGTTAAGTGGGTGGAAATCTAACAACACGCTTTCTACTAAAGGACGTTGCACATGCCAAGCAAAGATAGCATTCTGATCGGACAGATCTTGATCGAAGAAGGTGTTATCAACGCGCAACAATTAGAAAAAGGCCTCGTCGAGCAAAAGAAATCTGGCGAATTCATCTGCACCACCCTGGTGAAACTTGGTTTTGCCCCTGAAGAAAAAATCTTCAATGTCCTCGCTCGCCAACTCAACATTCCTTACGTCAAATTAAAAGATAAAGATATCGATTCCCTGATCATTCAAAAAGTCCCTGCAAAATTCGCTAGCCATTACAAAATTATTCCGCTTGAGTTTAAAGATAACACCTTGATCGTTGCCACCACTGACCCCTTTGATATCCGCACCCTTGATGATATTAAGCTTCTGTTGGGCGTTGAGGTTAAGGGTGTTTTAGCTACGGAAATCGAGATTCAGGAGGCTATCCGTAAATATTACGGCGTCGGCGCCGAAACCCTCGAGCGCATGATCACAGAAAAATCTCCCGCCCAGGAACTAAGAGTGCAGGCGGATATCGCCGAAGATCTTGAGGTTATGGCTGAAGATGCCTCAATCATCACCTTTGTTAATCAAATTTTTTCAGAAGCCATCAAGCAAGGGGCAACCGATATCCACCTTGAGCCGTTTCAAAACGAATTACGCACGCGCTTCCGCATTGATGGCGTGTTGTATGATATCAATATTCCGGAAACAATAAAATATTTTCAGCCCGCTATTGTTTCGCGCATTAAGATCATGGCACGAATGAATATTGCAGAACACCGACTTCCCCAAGACGGAAGAATCAAAATCAAACTTGATGAAGAAGAGCTTGATCTGCGCGTTTCTATCTTGCCGACTGTTTTTGGCGAAGCTGTGCAGATAAGAATCTTAAGCCAGCGCTTCTTCCTTGAGCTGGAAAAACTTGGCCTCTTGAAGGAAGATTTAAAAGTCTTGGAGACAGTGATAAAAAAACCTCACGGCGTTATTTTTGTTACAGGGCCTACTGGTTCAGGCAAATCAACGACCCTCTACGCAGCGCTGGCGCGCATCAATTCTAGCGAAGTGAAGATTATTACGATAGAAGATCCTGTTGAATACCAGCTTCGAGGCGTAAATCAAATTCAGGTTATTCCCCAGATCGGATTTAATTTCGCTACTGCGTTGCGCCATATGCTTCGCCATGACCCTGACGTGATGATGGTGGGGGAGGTGCGCGATTACGAAACTGCGGAAATTGCTATTCGCTCTGCGCTAACAGGACACTTGGTGTTCTCGACGCTGCACACTAATGACGCTGCCGGGGCGATCACGCGCTTATTGGATATGGGCGTTGAGCCATTCCTGGTTTCCTCGTCGCTGGAATGCCTTATTGCTCAACGCCTGGTCAGGGTTATTTGCCCAAAATGTAAAAAGCCGGTTAAATCGCAAGAAGATATACTCGCCCAATGCAAAGGCATAGAATTCGACGCAAGCAATATTCAGCTTTTTGAAGGGCAGGGTTGTGAGTATTGCCGATTCACCGGGTATCGTGGAAGGACTGCCATCTATGAAATCTTGACCATAACTGAATCGATACGAGAGATGATTTTAAACCACTCCTCCAGCCAGCAGATTAAACAAAAAGCAATCGCTGAAGGAATGCGCTCTCTGCGCCATGATGGCTTACATAAGGTTCTTTCGGGCATTACTACCTTAACTGAAGTTATCCGCGTTACCCAACAGGAAGAATTACCCGAAGACTAATGCCTAAATTTAAATACACCGCAAAGACAGGCCCTCAAACCTTGGTTTCCGGAGAACTCGATGCGGAAACAGAGCAGGATGCCGTCACCAAGCTTAATCAACTTGGGTATTTCCCCATCCAAATCAGCAGTGAGAACCTTTCGTTAATAGCCCTGCAGCAAGGCGCTCATTATTTGCGCAAAGTCCCACGCAAGGATCTTGTTTTATTCACCCGCCAACTTGCGACACTCATCGAATCAGGCGTTAATATACTGAATGCCCTTAAAATAATTTCTGACCAACTTCCCAATAAATATCTAAAAGCTATCATCATTGATATTTCCTCCAAGATAAAAGAAGGTATGTCATTTTCAGAAAGCCTTAATGCATTTCCAACGCTTTTTCCCGGGCTCTATATTGCCATGATTCGCACCGGAGAATCAAGCGGCAACCTCAACGAAACGCTCAAGCGTTTAGCGGACTTTCTGGAGAAAGAAGAAGAGTTTAAAAATTCGGTTATATCAGCTTTAACGTATCCTGTTTTTGTTTTCTCCGTCGGTGCTCTAACCGTTATTGTCTTGTTGACCTTTGTGATTCCGCGCCTCATTACCATGTTTCAGGACATGGGGCAGATGTTGCCGTTACCGACACAGATTCTCATAAACCTTTCGACGTTTCTGCGCGAGTATTGGTGGCTGTTGGCAGGGGGGATTGCCATTAGCATTTTCTTATTCAACCGCATGAAACGTAATCTGCAGGGAAAAACCGCGATTGATAAATTAAAACTTGCTATCCCGCTTCTTGGAGATATAGCCTTAAAAAGTGAAATCAGCCATCTCGTGAGGACGTTATCGCTACTGCTATCAAGTGGCGTTCCTATTGTGTCATCGCTTGAGACTTCATCCGCCTCGCTTGATAATCAAATTATGAAAAATGAGCTTGAGAAATTTAAAGAGCAGATCGCCCAAGGCTTTAGCTTTTCCCAATGCCTTAAAGAATCAAGCCTGTTTCCATCGTTTATTATCAATATTGTTACGGTCGGAGAAGAGACCGGAACCATGGAAAAAGCTTTGTTGCGCATTGCAGACGATTACGAGCGGGAAATTGATGCCAAACTTAAGACTTTGACGCGGCTGCTTGAGCCTATTATCATCCTTATCATGGGGCTTATTGTTGGATTCATCGTTATCGCCATGCTTTTACCAATATTCCAAATTAATTTAATAGTTCAATAAAGGAGGAAGTATGATTCAAAACAAACGCGGCTTCACTTTGATCGAACTGATGCTCGTAGTTATTATTATCGGTATTCTTTCGGCAATGGTTATGCCGAGGCTCGTTGGGCGATCAGAGCAGGCACGCATTACAGCGGCGAGAGCCGAAGTGAACTCAAACATCGCCATGGCCTTAGATATGTATGAAATGGATAATGGCAAATATCCTAATAGCCTTGATGAGCTTATGCAAAAAGGCAGCAACGCAGATACCTGGAAAGGGCCGTATTTAAAGCGCAAGCCAACTGATCCTTGGGGAAGAGCCTATGATTATAAACTTCTAAGTGAAAGCGAATACCAGCTATGCTCTAAAGGATCGGATGAATCTAAAAGCGAAGATGATATATGCAACACCAGCGAATAAATCGGACGCGCGTAGCAGCGGTTACGTTTATTGAACTGATTCTGGTGATTGCCATCCTTGGCGCCTTGGCTGGGCTTGCGGTTCCGCGCATAAAAAGCAGCTTTGAAAGTCTTACCCTGAATGCTTGCGCTCGAGAATTACAGTCAGTTATGAATTTTTTAAGCCAGAGATCAATAGTTGAGAAAAGTGTTATTGCTTTAACATTTGATCACGAACAACATAAGTATAAGGCCGGCTTTCTTGAAGCTGAAAAACCATTTAAGACATATTCGTTGCCAAGCGATATTTCCCTATCGATTATCCCTCCAAAAGAACAAATCCTCATTTACCCTGATGGGCGAATTGATGGCGCGACCATACAATTAATCAATAAACAGGACGAAAAAATCAGCCTCACTTCTCAAGGAGTTTTGGGACGTGTTAAAATACAAAATTAGCTCTGCCGCCTTTTCGCTGCTTGAGGTATTGGTTGCTATCGCAATCTTTGCGACAGGCACGGTGGTAGTCGTCCAGTCAATTTCGTATTCATCTCGCTCGACTGCAATAACGTCAGATATGCTGCAAGCTTCTTGCATTGCGCAAGACGTAATCCAGGAGCTTGAACTAAAACAAAAATATAACCTCCTAAGCCAAATTCCTCAAACCCTTCAAGAAACTAAAGGGCAATTTTCTTACGGTTATTCGCTGGGCAATGCCGATACAACGACAAATCTTACTGCTTTGCATTTTGAAATATCGTGGAAACGGGTCAAACGCCAAGAACTATTCATCATTAACTCGTATTTGCATAAATGAAGCTTAAATTTTCAGGCTTTACCCTTATTGAGCTTTTAGTGGCGACATCAGTATTCGTGGTTGTTTTGGTTGCCATGTTCAATGCTTTTCACACCGGTATATTCGGCTATCGAGCAGTCGAAGAGCGCATTGAATCCGAGCAGATCGCAAGCCAGCTTTTAACACGCCTGAATAGCGACCTACGCAGCGCCTTTGCGTACGATAGCCAAGAGGAAGATGCGCATTTTACAGGAAGCGCTCAAGAAGTTGATTTTTTGGCCACTATCATAATCTACAACGGCAATATCCCCGTAAGCACATTAGCCCGCATCACCTATCGTCTTGAAGGAGGTAAGCTCATGCGGCGCGCTTGCGTCAATCAAGACAGCTTAAATGAAAAATCTGACACACCCTTTGAAGAAGTTGCTGATAGCTTAACAGCATTTAACATGCGTTTTATTACGTTCGACCCTGATTCCAAACAAACAAAAGAACAAGATGACTGGGCGCAAACAGGAAGCCCTAATGATGAAAAGAAAAAAATGCCTGATGGCGTTAAGGTTAATTTTACCATCACCCAAAAAGGTACGTATTCCTTTGATCGAACAATCTTTTTGCCATGATGCAGGCTAAGCGCGCGCAAGCGCTCATTATCAGCGTTTGGGTTTTAGTAGCTTTGGCGGTTATTGCCCTTTCTTTGGGGCACCGCGTTTCTATGATGCTACGCATAGCGGCATTTCATCGAGATGATATTAAGGCGCTATACGCAGCTAAGGCAGGCGCTTGGTTTGCGGGAACACAGCTAATTCAAGATACCAATGATTACGACGCCCATGATGAAGACTGGGCGAATAATGAAGAACTTTTTAAAAAGATTACTTTGGATGATGCTGACTACGCCTTTGCGACGGTTAGTTACCAAGATGAAGAAGGGCAGACTCGTTATGGCATGACCGATGAAGAAAGCCGGATTAACCTTAATACTGCTTCCAAAGAAATTCTTGCTTCCCTTTTTTCTTCCTGCGACATAGAACAAACCAGGGCGCAAGAATTGGCGCGCGATATACTTTACTGGCGCGGTAGCGAAGCTGCTCCTCCTGCGGTAAGCGCTTATTACGAAACATCACTCCACTACAAAATTAAACAAAAGAAATTTGCGCGCATTGAGGAACTTATGCTTGTCAAAGGAACACAGGATCTTGATAAAGATACACTCGCTGATGTTTTGCCCTTACTCACTATATATGGCGACGGAAAGATTAATATCAATACTGCGTCAAGCCAAGCTCTTTTAGCCGTTGCCTTGTCTACGGGAGGGGCGAATCAAAATGACGCACAGGCTGTGGTTAATGCAATTTTGGCAACTCGCACAAGCGCGCCGTTCACTTCGCTTGAAAACCTGGCGACAACGTTAAACTTACCTAATCCTTCAGGTGCCTATAGCTTAGCGCAGGCAGTATCGGGTTTTTTCACTACGCAATCGCAGTTTTTTCGCATTGAAGTAACAGGCAACGCGCGCCGCGTGGTTAAAGACATTATTGCCGTTTACAGCCGTGCTGATAAAAAAATTGTCACGTGGCAAGAAAATTAAGATTGCACTTGGTCGCCAGTATTGTATAATAAACTAGCACTATGAATCCAAAACAAAAAAAACCCATTATTGCTGTTCAGTTTAGCGATCAGAGCATCACCTGTACCCGATTTTTACCCTTACTGGGTTCAAGGCGCAAATTTCTAGGTTTTGCCGAAGAACGGCTTCCGGCAGACGCCAACGAAAAGCAGACGCTGGAATCGTTGCGCGCGCTGCTTAAAAAACAAGAATTCAATAATAACCAGGTTATTATTTGCTTGCCGCGCAGTAAAGCAACCTGTCGCTATATAAAAATTCCCTCGCAAAACCCTTCCGAGATTGAGAAAATAATTTCGTTGCAAGTTTCTCGTTATTTACCGTACACTGCTTCCGAACTAATCAGCGGCTATCAGATCATTAACGTGGATAAAGAAGGGTACGCCCATCTTAACTTAACAATCGTGCATAAGGATGTTATCAACCGGTATCTTAATCTTTTTAAAGAACTCAAGCCCGAACGACTTTCAATAATTTTAAGTTCTTACGGAATAATTAGTTTGTGTAATCATTTAGATCAGAAAATACAAGATCCGGTGATGGTGATCAATACGGATGAATTCCAAGTTGAAATTGCCATCATGGCATACAATCGTCTTATCTTTAGCCGCTATTTTTCTGTTTCCGGTTTGAGGGAAAATCTGCACGACGCACTCGTTGATGAAATTAAACGCACCAATGATGCGTATGTAAGAGAGGTTAAAAGCGAAGCATTGCAAAAACTCATTGTCTTAAGCGCAAAACAAAATCCCCCAAGTTTTATTGAATTAATGGGACAACAGACTCATCTTTCGGTCAAGGAAGTGATTTATCCGCAACAAATACGGGATTTGGATAGTTTCCAAACTCAAATTGCTGCTAGTCAGACGTCATACGCAGATTTAGTTGGGTTGGCGTATTTAACGCTTGATGAATCATTTAATTTGCTGCCGCAGGAAACAAAAACTAAATCAAGAAGCCATCTTGCGTATAAAGACCGCATGCGGCTTGCTAGTATTGTTTGTGCCATAATCTTGGTTTTTTCATTAGCCCTGGCGAAACACATGAACAATAAACGCGATTATTTGGCATTTCTTAGGCATGAGCTCACCAAGATAGAAGGAGAAGCAAAGTCTTTGGCCGAAATTGAGAAACGCTTTGAACTGCTAAAGAAACGCTCACAAAAAATACCTTCAAGCCTTGATGTTCTATCAGAAGTTCATGCGATTATCCCTAGCTCCGTAACCTTAGCAAATCTTTTGTTCGAAGATGATCGGGAGATTATCATTCGCGGTAATGCCCCTGACCATGCCCTTGTTTTTTCATTTGTTTCGGCAATTGAACAATCGCCAGTTTTTAAAACTTTTTCGGCAAAACTTAAATTTGCGACAAAAAAAACTACACAACTCGGTGAAGTTATTGATTTTGAAATTGTCTGCGCAAAAGAGCAATCATGAGTAAAACATTTTCTAGTAGAGAGAAAACGATTTTCTTTATCACCATTGTTGTTTTTTTATTCGCAATTCTGTTCAATATCGCGCTTGTTCCTATCCTTAATTATAACGAAGAACTTAATAAATCTATCATGATTACGCGTGCTAAGCTTGAGCGTTACGCCCAACTACTTGGGCAAAAGGATTCTATTAAAAACAAATACTCACAGTTTTCATCCCAACTTAACCTTTCAGAAAAAAAGGAAGACAGGTTAATTGAAGTTTTATCGGAGCTTGAAAAACTCGCCAAAGGAGCAGGTGTACGCATTGTGGATATTCGCCCTGAAGGCTCGTTTCGGGAAGCCCACTCATATAAAGAACTGCTTATTGATGTAAAGACTGAAGGGAGTATCCCGGATTTTACAAAATTTATGTATAATTTAGAAAATTCTCTTTCGTTATTAAAAATAAAGAAATTCAAAATAAGCAGCAAACCGCACGCCCAAACTGTTGAGGGAACGTTTTCTGTTTCGCAACTGACGATTCCTGAATAAGATACAAGAATAAACTTTTACTTGAAAATTATTCAAATATATGGTATATATAC
>JAGOIJ010000056.1 GCA_017995695.1 Candidatus Omnitrophota bacterium
TCAATTCTCTACCCTTGAATATGGCAAAGGGTATCAGATCTTTATCAAAGAACAAACTCCGGTCAGCCTTACCATCAGCGGCACGTATCCGCTTACCAAGAGCGTTGCCTTAAAAGCTGGCTACAATTTAATTACGTGCCCAAAGATTAAGGAAACCCCTGTTGAACAGGCACTGTTACCCTTAAAGTTAGGCGTTGACTACTCGAAAATACTGCACTACAATAAAGACACATCGCTCTTTGAAATCTACGACGCCAACTCAAAAGAATTCAGCACTCTTGCGCCTGGTGAAAGCTACTATCTATCCTGCGTAAAGGACGTAACCTGGGCCATTAACAATGCTGCGCCTGTCACCACCTTTACCTACGATGGCGATGGAGGTAGAGTCAAGAAAACAATAGGGACAACAACTACTACCTATATCGGCAGCCTGTATGAAGTTGAATCTGCGGGCGCGGTTCGCAAACACATCTTTGCCGGAGCAAACAGGGTTTGTAGCATTGAAGGCACCGAAGCCCACTACTTCCATTCAGATCATCTGGGTAGCTCTAATGTTATCAGTTACCAGAACCTCATTAATACAGGTGATCCTAAGAATGGAACGCAGGAAGGCTTCACCGAATTCACGCCCTACGGCTCAACCTTTAAGCAAACCGGCACCTATGACCCGCGCCACAAGTTTACTGGCAAGGAGCTGGATGCGTCAACAGGGCTGTACTACTACGGCGCCAGATACTATGACGCAGAGTTGGGTCGCTTCATCACCGCTGACACCATCGTCCAAGCGCCCTATGATCCCCAGAGTCTTAACCGCTACGCCTACTGTCGGAATAATCCGATAAATTATGTAGATCCGACGGGGCATGCGTTCTTTCTGGTTGCTCTTGCCATAGCTGGCATTAAAGCTCTTGCAGCTTATGCTGTCGCGCACCCAATCCTTACTGCTATAGCAGCCGCTAGTTTGGTTTATGGTACTTACAATGGAGGAGCTTCTGCTGCAAAAGCAGGATATAATGTATTCCAGGGAGCTGCTATAGGATTCGGTAGCGGTGTTCTAGGTCTTTGTGCTGGAATAGGGGTCGGTGGAGTTCTCGGTACTGGTTTTTGGGCTGGTTTTGGTGGTGCAATTTCGGGTGCTTTTACATCAGCCTTAACTGGAACGCTGGGGCATGGTCTTTCCGCAGGATTAAATTTTGGTAAAGCCTTAAGCTTTGCTGGACAAGCTGCAGCTATAAACGCAGCGATGGCAGCAGTCACTCATACTGTCTCCTACGGCGCAACGCAAGGATTACAAGCATTAAAAGCATCGCGAGTCCAGACTGCTGCAACAGGCGGCAAAACTCCAGTTGGTCAACAAGGACAAGGATCGACCGCCAACTCACTAAACGTTAATCAGGGAGAAGCTGCCAGTAATACCCAAGCGATAAGCTCGAGAGGAACTAAAGACTCTATTGACCTTGGCGTAATAAAAGTAACCCCTCTTAAAGAGGGACAAACGGTTTATAGGCAGGGAACGTTTGCTGACGAGTCAACTGGCTGGGAAGGAAATTTAGTAAAAGGTAAACAATGGGCAATAGATAATCCTGCAAGCACTCCCAACTTTGCTCAAAAATACGGTTTGCCTGCTGAGAATTCAGGAAATCCCGACTGGATAGCTGGAGGTAAAGTCGTGGGTGAATATGGCTTGCGACCAGCGCCTGCTAGTCATAATAATCCTGCAAATCCGGGAGGAAGGACAGAGGTTAATTCTAATGATGTTCAATTGGATTGGTTCCATATGCGAGACTAATTAAAAATGATTAAAGTTAGAACAGCTGAAGATATTTATCCAGCAATTAAAGAGCTAGTTACATTTTTAAAGAATAATAAATACGAACATACCGCAAACATTCTTGAGCATAGAATGTATAAGGTGAGTTGGACTTCAAGAACGGAACTCTTTGAAGAATTAAGCTTGGTGCTCAGGCAATTTCTTAAAACAGATGGAGGAAAACTTGAAACTTTCATTACCAAACAAATTAATCAAATTTTAAGCATTTTAGAAACCAACTGTTAATAAATGAATAAATTATCTACGGGTGTCCAAAGAGGAATCCTGATTATAAGCATTACAGTAGGTACTATCCTCCCTAATTATTTAAGTTATCCTCCAAATTTTAAAAAAATATTCGTTAAATGGTGTGTATGGACCACAGTAGTAATTATATTAGCAATTTCAACTTTATGTCTATTTGATCGTTACAACAAAAACAAAGCCAAAAATTAAAGCGAATAAAGGGCGAATAAAGGGGACGGTTCTATTTAATGGAAACGGCTGAAGCAGTAATCTGTAGAATTAGAACCGTCCCTATTATTTATTGGATAATAGAAACTAATGTAACACGTTTTGTCGTTTTGTCGTTCGTTGTCGTTTCACGTCTTGTCGTTCTTGTCGTTTGTCGTTTGTTAACAAAGACAACTTACTTCATTGCAATAGGTTATGATATAATTGGTTACTAGAATTCTTGCCAATAAAGAAAAAACTCAACTTTAAAAAAGGAGTACCATGAAATCCGTTCTTAAAAAACTGTCTCTCCTTAGAAACCCCGCACAGTTTAATGAAAAACTCGAGAAGAAATTCGTTAACCTCTGCACCCTGGTAATCGATAAAGTTGAAAATGCAAAATATAAGCGATTATCCCCTTATTATAAATATCTTTATTCAAAAGAGGTTATCAGAGATAACACGCGCCCCATTAATGAAGAATTACTTAAAAAAACTCTTCTAAGAATCGCTAATTCCTACATAGCCGCAACTGCAAAACATGAGAAGATCTCACATCCTGCCTACAAAAGCAGCGCTCAATGGAAAGCTATAATTGATCAATTCTACGCACCCTTAAAGAATTCTTTGATATCGAAAGATCTTCAAGCAATGACCAATATTTTCGGTAACTTTTGCCGCACCACGGTAAGCCGCGGGCTAGAGTTCGGCATGAACTTTACGCAGTTTGGCAAAAATGGCTTTGACGCTTCCTACGCCAATAGTTATCTTCGCAGGCTACATTTTTGGGTAGCGTTTCTTAGTGAAAAAGAATCCTTAAAGCCTTTGGCTTTTCCCCTTATTGGCAACCCGTTCGGGATAGTCGTGGATGGCGATGTTATCCCACATTGCACTATACGACATCATTATTACGCAATGCGAATCTTGCAGATTGAGAAAGCAAACCCTCGCCCCATTGTTTGCGAAATAGGAGGGGGGTTTGGGGGTATGGCCTACCACTTTCTTAAGAATTCTGGCAAAGGCAGTAAATTTATTGATTTTGATCTGCCTGAAGTGCTCGCGCTATGCTCTTACTTTTTGTTACTCGCACGTCCGAACGGAAACAAGACGTGATACATAAGCATTTATAAATTAATACGTTACAACTAAATTCCACTGCTCTTTGAAATATTTCTGTGAGATGTTAGGTATTCTTGCGTCCATTAGTAAGGAGGGGGTAATGCCTTACAGCGCAAGAAAGCACCAGCTTCAAAATTCCTTGGTATATCATGCCTACAACAGAAGCAACGGAAGGGTTGAGATATTCCATGGCGAGGAAGATTACCAATACTTCATTAACTTGCTTATTGAGTACAGCAAGAAGTATGCAGTCAAGATTTATCACTGGGTAATTATGCCTAACCATTATCATCTTCTGCTGGAAATGCCTAACCCTGAAGAGATCTCAGTTTTCATGGCTGGCTTAAACCGGAAATACGCTTGTTACCATCATCGCTTGTACCGCTCGGCAGGGTTCTTATGGCAAGGCAGGTTTAAATTGCAGCCCATTCAGAAAGAAGATTACCTTATTGCGTGTGCACGCTATATTGAGAGAAATCCTGTACGGGCAAAGATGGTTGCAGAACCTATTGATTATCCTTATAGCAGCGCGCGATTCTACTGCCTCGGGAAAAAAGATAACCTTACGAGCGAAACGCCCTGCATAAACGATTTCGGCAGCGATAACGCACAGCGCATGGTATCATACAAGAACTTCCTGCGAGATTTTAATCAGGAGCAAGAAAGAAGATTTGATAATTTAGAAATACCACAAGGTAATGTTGAATTCTTAAAGCGGCTGACAAAAGAAGGCTATCGGTATTTTCCGAAGAGAAGAGGAAGGCCAAAGCAAAGAGGGCAATTGTTTTGTAACTCATTGGACAATAGAAACTAATGTAACACGTCTTGTTTTTCTGATAGGAGGAAAACATTTTATGGATAAAAAACAATTTGGCGTAACAGCATTGTTAATATTCCTGCTTTGTGGATGCGTAACCTTGGGAAAGAAATTTAATTACGAACATGTATCAAGTCTAAGATTGGGCGCATTAAGTCGAAACGAATGCCGCGAAGCTTTCGGGGCGCCTTATCGGGCATCTTCTGAGAAGAATCTTGACGGCAGTTTTGAAAAATTGGTCTACTATTTTTCTAATTCTAACATTTTTGATTCCCTGTCAACGAGAACTTTGCATTTAGAATTTAAAGATGAGATGCTGAATGCTTATGATTACGTTAGCAGCTTTGATAAAGATAAAACAAAAGTAACCATTGAAGGGATTGATAAAATTAAGATCGGCCAGTCAAGTAAAACTGATGCTCTTAAGTTATTGGGAGAGCCGACAGGAAAGGCTTTGTGTCCTACGACGCTTTATTCGTTAAAAGATAAGTGTGAAAATGGCGGCGAGATGTGGGTGTGGCGGCAAAATAGCAAATTCTCAATATATAATCCTGAAGCAGAAAACAAAACCGAAATTTATTTAATTTTTGATAAAAATTCAATGGTAGTTGATATTAATACTTATAAGAGCACTCCGGAGGCTAAATAGCTAATTTTCAATTTCATATAGAATTCTGGAAATAAAGGGGACGGTTCTATTTAATGGGAGCGGCTGAAGCAGTAATCTGTAGAATTAGAACCGTCCCTATTATTCCCTTCAAATAGACAAAAAACTCCTTGAAAAATAACGAGTTATGTGATATATTAAATACTAATTGAAAGGCGGAACAACCTTGGAGAGGCAGGGTGAGTTCCTTTGGAAATAAGCAAGAAAATTTAACGACAGAGGGTCAGCAAGACCCTCTTTTTTGTTGCCCTCATAAGGCTAGCAAGTAAGCGAGGAGCAGGAAAATGAAGAAAAATACACTCTTTACGTTACTTTTTGTGCTTAGCTGGCTGCAATGCGGCTTGGCAGCCTATGATTATTATGGCACAGATCCGCGGCAGTTTGCGCGCGCCTATGCACAGGAAAAGCGCGCCAAGCAGGCGATAACACAGACGGATGCCCAAGAGTTTGCAGAAGAATACATCTGGGAAATATCTGTTGCGTATCGACCCGGTGTTGCCACTTACGAGGAAGATGACAGCGGCATTACGTCGGATTATACGGCGTTTTATAATGATGTTCAATTTGCAGCCAAGCGGTATTTTGAGAAAAACTTCGAGATTTTTGGAAGCGTAGCAATCGGGGGAGCATTAACTGATACTGAAACCTGGTATGTGGGCGGACCTCAATATCAGACTAATGATTTAAATTTCTTCCGCACCGATCTGAAAATTATGGCAGGGAAATGGTTTAATACTGGCTCGTATCTTGCAGAGAAAACTACTTGGAATATGCCAGCGTATCTGCAAAACCTCATCCTTGAGCCATACGGCGGCTACGGCTTTCGCTATATTTCGTTTAGAAGAAGTAATTTTAATATTCTTAACTTAATTACGAGCACAGATGTGGTTGATGAGCGGTATTATCTTTCCCACCTTGATATCGGGGTTGAGCTGAAGACAAAGCTGACTGACCGTTGGTCCTTAAGAGCAGCATCTGCATACGGATGGGTGTTCTCCAATGAGGCGCATAATGATTCATTGGGCGATATTGACGGCGAGGGCGGCCATATTGTTGACAGCCTGCTTGATCTTTCCTATACCATTAATGATCGACTTAAGCTCACGCTGGGCGGCTTTGTTGAATTGCAAAAACTGCGGGGCGGTGAGTCTGATATCGCGATTTGGCCTGATAATACGCTGAATATTTTTGGCGGCAATCTTAAGGTGCAATACGCATTCTAACGAAGCGCGGGGGACACTCTTAGCTTTGATTTCAAGAGCGTCTTCCGATTGGATTGAAGAGTGTCCCTAGAGGAGATGAAAATGGTGATGAATATACTACGCGGAGTTATGGTAATAAGTTTTTTGATACTTATAAATGTAAGCCTTATTTGCGCTGCGCCGTCACGCATTAATGACGTTAACAAAGATGGAATAATTAATAATCAGGATGTTGAGCTTGTCACCAGGGCAATCCTTGGTTTTTTTGCTGGCGGATTTAATACTGACGTAAACCAGGATGGTAAGACCAATGCGCTCGATGTTCAGCAAGTGACGAATGCTGTGCTTGCAGGGATGCCCAAAACCGACATTAATCGGGATGGTAAAATTAATATTGAAGATATCGTGCTGGTGGTTGATGCTGCTCTTGGCCGCTATATAGGAATGCTCGATGCGGATATTAATAATGATGGCAGGGTGAACGCTCTTGATGTGCAGCGGGTGATCAAAGATGTGATTGTTTATTCGACCCTGCGCGCAGATGTTAATCGTGATGGAGTGATCAACTACAAGGATGTCGAGCTTGTTATGCAGGCGATGGCTGGCCAGACCATTAATGGATTTGACGCAGACATAAATCAAGACCGAAGGATTAATACTGCTGATCTTACCATAGTAGCGACCTTAACGCACGTGCTTGAGGAACTGAAATCAGACGTTAATCGCGACGGGAAAATTAATAAAGTGGACATTCAGTTAGTTATTAATAAGGTGTTAGGTAGGTCAATCGGAATTCTGGATGCAGATATTAATAGCGACGGCTTAGCTAACGCGCGCGATATTCAGTTGGTTGTTAATGCATCCTTACGAAGCTCATCCTCTATTGATATCAATGGCGATGGCATCATCGATTATCGCGATGTTAAACTCGTGGTTGATGCTGTTTTAGGATATGCAGTGGGAAATTTTGATACCGATGTTACTGATGATGGGGTAACCGACTCCCTTGACATACAACGAGTTATTAACGCTGCGTTGCGATTCGCCCGTAGCGTTTAAAGAATTAAGCTTGTACCTGCACCTTCCGAAAGTCTCTCAGCCAAAAATTTTATTGAAACCTTTGCAATAATCTTTCATCTAAACTATGGAGGAGGAAAAGATGAAAAAAATACTTATTGCTGTAGTTGTCTTGTTAGTTGTGCTGGTGGTAGGAAAGAATATCATCGCGCAAGCCATTGTCGTTAATGGAATTAAGGCTATAACGGGTTTAAATGTTGGCTTAGCGGGAATAAATGTATCAGCCCTAAACACCTCCATAAGGCTAAACAACCTTAAGATTTTCAATCCCCAAGGGTTTCAAGATAGAACCTTGGTGCACTTGCCAGAGATTTATGTGGATTACCGCCTTAGGAACCTAACCCACCTTAGCGAATTACGAATTCACATCAAAGAGCTGATGGTAGTAAAAAATGCGCAAAATCAGGTGAATATCCAATCCTTAAAGACTCTATTACCTAAGGGGGAAGGAAAGCCTCCGGAAATCAAGATTGATTTACTTGATTTAAAGATTGATAAAGTCATATATAAGGATTATGCGCAGGCTGAGCCGTCTGTGCGCGAATTCGAGGTTAATTATCATGAAAAATTTAGAAACATTGATTCGCCTCAATCGCTGGTAAGCCTGATTTTGGTTAAAGCCTTTTTAAAAACCAACGTTCCCAGTCTAGCTAATTTGGATATAAACGCGCTTAAGCAAGATATTTCGTCAGCTATTAAGCAAGAGGCCGACTCTCTCATCCAGCAATTGAAAGAAAACATAGGAGGGGTGTTAAACAATAATTAATGAGGACACACTTTGCTTTGGAATTAGGAACGGTTTCCGATTGAATTATTGGGTGTCCCTAAGATTTGTGGTATAATGCGCTTTAATGCGCAAACAATTAGCACTATTCATTGTTCTTAGCATAAGCCTATGCCTGGCAAGCGCACAGGCAGATGGGCTTTCTGATTTTTATCAGCCTCTTCTTAATAAAGGGATACTATGGGAAGAGGCTTTTTCTTTTTTCTCCATTGATGAATACGGCTTGCATGGATCAGCGGCATATAATGAATTTGATTCCAAGGCAACCTATTCACTACTCAATACACAATTAACATTTCCCATACTTAACAATCTAGAAGTCACTGTCGGCCTCAATCATTCCTTGCCAGCCCAGTTTAAGCGCAATACGTATACAACCGGGGGAAATCTTTCCACAGTCCAACGTTACAAGATTGATTTTTTCCGCGAATATGCACTGGCTGCGCGCCTGCGAAATGAACCGTTTGAATTTTTTATTTCCATATTAGAGAAAAACCAGAAAACGAATTGGACCAGTTTGCTATATCCTGCTGATCCGAGTTATTTTAGCTACATCCGCGCCCACTATGAAGATTTTACCGCGGGGATGCGCTTCCTCACGTCTTCGCAAGATATGCAATCACCTTCGGCGCTTAGTAGTTACACCCAACCACTGGTCAACCCACAGCAAGCGCTTATCTTAACACAGCTAGAGTACAGAAAAGGCGTTGTGCGCCGTAATACGCCTTATTATGGAGGGGCAAATTTTCTTTATATAAATTTTTATCATCGGCTTAAAGAGCATGTTACACCAACAATCGAGGCGCGTTTTGGCTTGCTTAGACAGCTTGAACTTGAATCAGGCATCAGCTTTACCTCGCCCTTTGAATATACCTATGAATATAAAGATGAAGACATAACTGGCATAACCCAACTCTATGGCGAATACTCCATAGATAATAATTTCAATATACCGCTGAAACTGCGCTGGCGTCCACAGGAGAATCTTGAGCTTGCATTATTCTCAAGCTGCACGTTTATGAATCAAGAACTTGAGTATTGGAGTAAAACAGCGGCAGGGGTGAGGACTGATTATTCAAACCGCGGGTTAAGCTATCAGAATTATCGGCCCGGACTTGAGCTATCGTATTTGTTTGATCAAAAAAAGCAGGTACTGAATGATGAGTTCAGCCAAGTTACAAAAAAACTCTTGCGTAAAGGGCAGGTTTTTGCGCACGCTCGCTACTACCGCGATATAACTTCGCTCGACAAGAGCGAAACAAACGGTCCGCAGAATGTCATTGACCCTTACAATGTTTTTCAGTATCCGCTGGATTATTTTGTGGCTGGGACAGAGTTTGCGACCTATTTTTTGGGCAATTCTTCGGCTTCTGCTGCAGAAGTCAAGCCGCAAAACTATCATTTTATCCAGGCTGGCCTGACCTATGGTTTAACTGACAAGATCAACCTTGGCTGTAAAGCCGGATATCGCTCAGGCAGCCATCTGCATCACTTTGCGATCGGTGATCCCCGATCGGCATTTTCCTTGCGTACCAGATTCTACAAATTTAAACCTTTCTATTTTTTTGACCTTACAACTGACATGCGCCTCACTCCTACCAGCTTAATTTCGCTCGCCTGGCACTACGTTCCGGAATACACAACCATCATGCAAATCCAAGGCCGCCCCAAAGAATTTAGAGCAGACGATTCTTATTATTCTCTGACCGCGCAACTAAAGATTCTCTTTTAGGTTAAAACGGTGGCCAATCTGGCGGAATAGGAGGGGGTGTTGGTTCAGGCTCCGGGTTAGGCACGGGCGTTGGATCGGGTTCCGGTTCTGGTATAGGATCGGGCTCCGGAGTCGGAACAGGGTCTGGTTCAGGTTCAGGTGTCGGAACAGGATCAGGC
Organism: Candidatus Omnitrophota bacterium; assembly: GCA_017995695.1. Classification (GTDB taxonomy): domain Bacteria; phylum Omnitrophota; class Gorgyraeia; order Gygaellales; family Profunditerraquicolaceae; genus JAGOIJ01. Next base: position 9,820 of record JAGOIJ010000056.1, read on the forward strand.
ACGGGCGGCGGATCAGGAATCGGATCAGGTTCTGGCGTAACTTCGCGAACAACCCTACCATTATTACCATACAGCTCCTTGCGATCT
>JAGOIJ010000057.1 GCA_017995695.1 Candidatus Omnitrophota bacterium
GTATCCGCAAGATCACGGTTATGATAACGGTCATATCCCACAATCATGGCAACATTGTCGGAAAACTTCCAGGACGCTCCAAAATTCCAAGTGCCATAAGTACTATCTGTGCCCATGTATTCAGCGCACACCCAAAGCTTATCTGAAATTTCTGGAACCTGCCGTTCCCACGCCGCGAACACGCCATCGTTATCCTTATTGCCAGTTCCATCGAGTAACAACTTGGCATTGCCGCGGAAATACCCTAAGGACACACGCCCCAATGAAAATTCTTTAACGGCGAAAGACTTCGCTGCTTTAGCATACGCCACATTATAATTCGTTTGGTTTTTCTTCGTGCCCATATCATACATGCCGACTGCTAATCCAGGGAAGAAGGAGCCAAAAGAATTCTCGGGGATCCCTATCTTTGCGTTAAAGTACATTGGATAATCATCTAAATCGCCTAGTCCGCTCTTATGATCAAAGCCAACCTCCATGTTCAGCTTTTCAAAAGGCAGTATCCCGGACGTCAAACCAAGATTAGTGATGGTGTCAGGCCGATTGCCCGCGGCATCCCGCTCTGAAGGAATGTACACATCGCTAGTAATATGCATAACGCCATAGGCCTGCACATCCGTTGATGGAGCCCAGATATGGGTAGAAGGAGTAGCGTACAGATAATCGGACAATAATAATCCCCCTCCCATACTCAAAACCAAAAACGAAATCATAATTTTTCTTAACATTCTTCCCTCCTCCCTTTCTACGTTAACGCTTTGTTGTTTTTTTCTCCGGTGCGCACCCGCACACACTCATCCAACGGCATGACAGCAATCTTACCATCCCCCATCTTGCCAGTCTGGCAATGCATCAGAATAGCCGAAATAGCTGCCTTGGCTTGAGCATTGGTTACATATAGTTCAATCTTGATCTTATGCACAAACAGGAAACTATCTGGCCGCTCTCTCTGAACGCCAAAACCCCTTACTTCGCTTACCGTCATGCCTCCGATACCGGCCTGCTTAAGACCTTCTGTTAGATCCTTTAGCCTTTCTGAACGGATAATGCATTCAATTTTTTTCATAAGAGATCCTTTCTTAATAACAAAATAGCCGTCTTTTTTAAGAAGACGGCTATGTCTTTGCTTGCTACGTTTTCGTCCATTCCTTACCGCATGTCTCTCTCGCAGATTTCTTAAAAATCTGCTCGCACATGCGGTATTGTTTCGGCCAGCAAGGCCGCACTTGCCAATCCGCTATGGCAAGGTGCTGGCCCAACGACTTACGTTCTTCGCCTACGGCGGATCCGTAAGTCGCGGCCTCAATAAAAAAAGACGTTTGTTGGCAAACGTCTTTGTGTATAACACTCCTGCGTGTTTGTTACATTACTACAAGTAAAAATAAACTTCTATTGGTAACTTGTTTTTTCGCAATCAAGATACTTCAAGCATTTTTTCTCAATAGCGCGCAGCATCTTTACAACGCGCACATGAGAAACGCCCAACCTCTCTCCTGCTTGGCGCGTAGTTAATCCGTCGGCGCAAAAAGAAAGAAGCAGTTTTTCCCTGCTCGTCAAACCATTATTCATAATCGTCTCAGCCAGCATTGCACTATGCAAATGATCACGGAACAGTTCCGACCGTTCGTCTGTAAAAAATATGGACTCGTTACACAATGATCCTTCTTCGTGGCATGTTGCTTCGATGCTGGTAACCACAGCTTTGTTCTTATGCGTGCGCAAATAATTTTTAAGAAAGAAATAACACCCTTGCAGTATATAACTATCAGTTTTATCTTCAAGCGCCTTAACCTGATACTGCCGCCAAAGATATACGACCGCTTCCTGATACAAGTCATCATCATTGAAATATCTTCCTCTGACGTTTAATCGGAAGACAATTCTTTTTAATATAGGCGAAAGCTTCTTTAACAACTGTTCAAAGGTCATTGCATCAGCCCCTGTATTTATTTGTAATAGGCATGCGCCGGTCCCTGCCGAATGCCTTGGGAGTAATCTTAACTCCCGGCGGCGCCTGCCGACGTTTATACTCGCTCTTATCTACCATGGCCAGCACACCTGCGACGGTTGCGGGATCAAAACCCTCAAGAACAATCTTACGCAACTCTTTATCTTCTTCAACATAAGCCTTCAAGATAGGATCAAGCTGTTCATACGCAGGAAGCGTATCCGTATCCTTCTGATTTGGCTTTAACTCTGCAGTAGGTGCCTTGGTCAGAATCCGTTCCGGGATCACCGCAACAGAAGAATCAGAAGCGGCGCCTTGAGCGTTTCTATATCTGGCCAGTTCATACACCAACGTTTTCGGCACATCCTTTATCACGGAAAACCCGCCTGCCATATCGCCATACAACGTAGCATAACCGGTGCTCATCTCGGATTTGTTTCCTGTCGTCAAAACAAGCCAGCCAAATTTATTTGAAAGCGCCATAAGAATGTTTCCCCTGATCCGTGCCTGCAGGTTTTCTTCAGCAATATTCTTTCCTAATCCAGAAAAAAGAGGCTCAAGGATCATCAGATACATTTTATAAATCAATTCGATCGAAAGAACAATACATTGAATCTTAAGGTTCTCTGCGAGTTTCCGAGCGTCGATCTCGGACTCTTGCGAAGAATAACGCGAGGGCATAAATACAGTAGTAACATTATCGCTACCTAAAGCATCAACTGCAAGGGTAGCTACTAACGCAGAATCAATACCCCCACTTGAGCCAATGACTACTTTAGAAAATCCGTTTTTACGCACATAATCGCGTAACCCTAAAAGCAATGCCTCATACACTTCAGCGATCGGCTGCAAGGGCTTAACCTCCCTCGGCCCTAACGGAGCTGGCGACAACTGTTTAGGAGAGTGCGTAATAGCTACCATGCCTTGCATAGGCCTTCGGCCCACAGAAGGTGAATCAACATCCACCAACAATATATCCTCCTGAAATGCCTTAGCTCGACCGAGACAAGCCCCTTTAGCATCCATGACTAAGCTTTGGCCATCAAATACCAACTCATCCTGCCCGCCCACTAGATTGGCGTACGCCAACGTTACGCGATGACGCTTGGCTTGAGCGCGTAGCACCGCTTCGCGTTCATTTATTTTTCCAGCATGATAAGGCGATGCGTTAATAGTAAGAATCGCTCCTGCACCCATGGCTACTTCCTGCTCCACCGGCCCATCCTTACGCCAGATATCCTCACAGATAGCCAATCCGAACCGATTGCCACCGCAGGTGAACACCAATGGTTTTACGCCGGGAGTAAAATACCGTTGTTCATCAAAAACACCATAATTAGGGAGAATCATCTTATGATAAACCCCCATAATTTTTTTCTTGTGGATTATGGCAGCGGCATTAAATAGATTGTTTCCTTTTTTATCTACAAACCCAACCACAGCTCCTATATCATCCACCTCTGTAACCAGGCGCTTAAGCATCATCAATGAATCATCAATAAACTTTGGCTTATGCAGTAAATCCTCCGGAGGATAACCCGTCAGCGCTAATTCAGGGAACATAACAATATCAGAGCCTAAGCCCTCGGCATGCTTGAGATACCGAATAATTAAATCAGCATTACCCGACAGATCTCCTACCGTGGGATTAATTTGAGCAATGGCTATGCGTATCGATTGCGTTTGCATATTTTTTTAATGGTGTTAACCCAATCCGCCAACGATCTGTTTCGGATGGCGTACCTTCTACCGCATGTCTCTCTCGCAGATTTCTTAAAAATCTACCTAGCGACATCCTACTCCTCGCCTTGGTTTTTTCCAAACCAGGCTCGGAGTTATTTCGCAGACGCCTCAACGTACATTATGGCGGTCTACACGTTACGTTGCGCGTTCCGCGCTGCCGTAACGTGTCTGCTCAATAAAAAAAGTCCTTTTTAAGCATACCCTGCCATAAAAAGGACTTCGTTATCCTAAAAACAAAAAAGACGTTTTTTGCCTTCAAACGTCTTTGTTAAATCTTAAGCACATTCATCGTGCTTATAGTAATGTATACCACATCGAAACGACCTTGTCAAGGGTTTTAACTCAGGCCTTCAAGCAGATGAAGATACTCTTTGCCTTCCTTGAGCGGATCAAGATAGCGCTGGATTTTAATCGCCTGGGTGCCCGCAGAAAAATCAATAACTTCTTTTTTGTCCTGGGGAAATATTACTTCAACAATGGGAGAAAAAATATCGTGCTCATTCTCACCCGTTACAACGGCTACCCGGCCGTCGCTTAATAATAATAACGATCCCACATACCAGACTCCCATAAAGCTGAAGAATTTTTCCAATAGATACGGATCAAAGGCGCGATTTTTTTCTTTTGACATAATCTCATACACTTTCGCGGGATCATAATCAACCTTATATCCGCGGCGCGAGAGAAGCGCATCGTAAACATCGCAAATGGAAACAATAATTGAAACCACGTGAGGCTTCTTAAGAAAAGGCGACTTAGGATACCCTGACATATCGTAACGCAAATGGTGTTCATACGCAACCACGACAGGCAAGATCCCCATGTCCTTTACATACCGCAAAAGCAACTCTCCGCCAAGGACAGCGTGATTAGTAATCTGGGCGAATTCATCCTGCGATAGCCGGTCTGTTTTTCTTAAGATTTTACGCGAAATATACATCTTACCTATGTCATGAAATAAAGCGGCGATGCCAATATCGGTAACGTCATCGTGAGAAAAACCAAGGCGCGCAGAAAAATACATGGCCAGGATTGCCACGTTTATCATATGTACGCCGGTAGCCGGATCATAACGTTTGATGGTAGCAAGCTGGAAAAGCTCTTTCTGAAAATTTCCTAAATTATCGAGAATACTCACCATGGCGAAACGCAGACCAATATAGTTCAACTCCTGTTTATTAAGGATGGCCACCAATGAATCATCGCTGGAACCAAGCGCTTCTTTAAAAATGCCTTGGGCATTTTTATGCTCCGTTTGAGTATCAGCGGAAGCCTCAGCGGTAAGCTTTCCAACGATAATGTGGGTGATGCCAAGCGAAGAAAACTCTTTAACGGGATCGGCTTTTACGCGGTCCTTGTGCACGGTAAGCGCGAATATCGCACCGCTGAACTCTTCAACCTGCATGCCGCGCTTGAAGGTAATCTTTTCAATACCCAACGATTTCAGATAGCGAATAGTCGTTGATAAAAATCTACTCAAATCAAAAAGAATATCCTTGCCAAAACAAAGATCATCACCCACAATGCCGATAACAATCTCATCGCGCTCCTCTAACGCCTTTTGCATCACTAAGGCCGCATCCAGGACAGCGTCTTTGCAGCGTTTAAGCTCCCATCCATACAATTGGGCGCTCTGTAAAGCAGCAATAATTTTTTTAATAACGTGCTCAATCTGCATTAACGTCCCCATTGTTCCAATAACGCTAAAGCGGCCCGACGAATTGGCAGCTTAAAAATCGAACGCGTTTGGCTCAACGTGCGCACAAACGGCTCTGCCGCTTTAAACATAAGCTCCTCTGCGATAAGAAGATTTTGCAGAACCAAAGCATTGCGCGTGCCAAAAGGATTATGGATCGTAAAAAGGACCGCTGCCGCCTCCTGGCTCGTTTGCGCATCCTTCATAAGCAAGCGCAGGCTTTCTTTCTTTACTAATGCATCATCTCCCTTAAGAATAGATAAAAAGAACCCCGTGGTTGGCTTAGCCATATTCTGCATTGCCTTAAGCACATCAACTTTCATCATGGGGCTTGCTAAGGCATAGATATCCGTCAATATATCGGCAACTGCAGGATGGGAAATATCCTTAAAGGCTGCAATGAACATCTCCAGGAACTCAACATCATTGCTGACACTTTTTAGATTTTCCTGCAAACGGGTAATTTCTGAAGGAAAAAATATCAGGAAAAACTCAAGCGCCGCGCGAGAAACCCTATGCTCCGCAAAAATCTTTTGAAGATAGACATCAACGCCTAAAGCGCTCTCCTTGAAGACCCGACATAGCTTAACATACTCTTCAGAAACGCGCCCCTCCAAAACAGAACGCTCAATAAACTCTTTTAGGGATGTATCCACTCCCCCAAGACTTGTTTGTGACTCCTTTGTCTCATGACGCTTCTGCTCCAGAAGATGTAACGCATCAGCAATATAATCCAGGTCATTAAACTCGATTGCCTCCTTGACTGCCTGCTCGAGCTTATTGATGACAAGCGTAAGTCGCTCTGCATCTTTTTCTTGCATACATAACGCAAGTAAAATATATCGATAATTCACGCTAAGACGCTCCCGCTCAAAAGACATTCCCTCATCAACAAAAGCCTGATCAAGTAATTTAGCTAACGCATTCCGGTATATACCGGCGCTAAACTGATCTTCGGTGAGCGAAAGGATATCCTTCAGGCGCTTGCGCGTCTGCTGGTGATCACGAAGAAACTCATGGTTAAACTGTGTGGCAAAGGTCTGGGCAATATGGGCATGTTTTTCTTTTGAAACAAAAACACTGATTAATTGGAAACTTAAGAAATCAAATTTTTCGTTTGTCAGAATATCGTCTTTTAAAAATTCCACAAAATCATCTTCTTGCAGCTCACGCAACAACAGAGAAATTTTCTTAAGATTGGGCCCCTGCAAATTCAAGGCATGCGTGACAACCCACCGCAATGCCTCTTTAGCGCAAAGCTCAAACCGCGCCTTATCTTTCGCTTTCAAGGCAGCAAGAAAATCAGCGATCTGTTCCTGTAAAGGCTGATTCTCTATCATCTGGCGGTCATCAATGCTATGAAGCACGCCTGCAAAATCATCGGCAAGCTTCTCTAAGGCTTCACTATCTGGCTTCTGCAAAGCCTTCTTAAGCGCCTCAAGCCAGACATCTTTAATTTCTGCGCCGCCCTCTTGCAGGAACGAAGAAAAATCAATGTCTTCAATCACCAGATGCGGCGTCATTTCCGAGCCCAGGACTGCCTGCATCCCCCCTTGCTGCACTATTTCTTTAGCAGGCAAACATAGTTTCGATAAAAAAAGGGTTAATTCTTTTGCCGTTAGATCTTTCTTTAACTCAACCATTTTGATCTTACGATGATAAAATAATTGCGCCAACTCAAAAAAAGTGGTCCCCTTGCCAATCACCTTGCCTTTAATCACCACATTGGCATTAGTAAAACCGATGCTGATACTCCCTTGTTCCTGCAAAAGAGAAGTCGCTTGCTTCACAAAAACATCCACCGCTTTAAGAAAATACGGATGAGATACTGGGTAGGCAAAAGCAGTATTCACTACAATCTTAAAATGCCTTAAGAATTCATCGAAAATAATTTCTTGCGTATCCATAGGATTATATTTTGCGATTACATGCTGATACCATTGTACTCCCAAATAAAGAATAAAAAAAGAAAAAAAGGCGCCCTCTCTCAAGAGGACGCCTTTTACAACGTTTGTTGCACTACCGTTCTACTTCAGTTACACTAACCCTTGATCCATCATTGCATCCGCGACTTTAACAAAACCGGCAACATTAGCGCCATTGACGTAATTCACATAACCACCTTCTTTGCCATATTTAACGCAAGATTCATGGATACGGATCATAATCTGATGCAACCGCTCATCAACTTCTTCCCTGCTCCACGATAAACGCTGGCTGTTTTGAGACATTTCAAGGCCGGAGGTAGCTACGCCACCAGCATTGGAGGCCTTTCCCGGAGCATAGAGAATCTTCGCCTTCTGAAATACACGCACTCCTTCCGGGGTCGTCGGCATATTGGCACCTTCGCCTATGGCCATACAGCCATTTTTCACCAACGTCTTTGCGTCATTCTCATCGATTTCATTTTGCGTAGCGCTAGGAAATGCGATATCGCATTTCACCGACCACGGTTTTTTATCCTCAAAATATTTACACTTAAAATCGCTCATGCATTCTTTGATACGGCCTCGTTTCTCATTCTTAAGCTCCATAACGCAGGCTAATTCTTTTTTATCAATGCCGCCCTCATCATAGATAAACCCATTGGAATCGGATAACGTTACCACCTTTGCCCCAAGCTGAAGAAGCTTTTCAACCGTGTATTGAGCGACATTACCGGAACCTGAAACTGCGCAAACCTTACCTTCTAATTTTTCACCTTTCGTTTTAAGCATCTCCTGCACAAAATACACGCAGCCATAGCCGGTAGCTTCAGGCCGAATTAAGCTACCCCCCCAGTTCAAACCCTTACCCGTTAAAACGCCGCTGAACTCGTTGCGCAGCCGTTTGTACTGTCCAAACATAAATCCGATTTCGCGCCCACCCACACCAATATCACCAGCGGGAACATCGGTGTCCGGACCAATATGTCGCTCTAATTCCAACATAAAGCTCTGGCAGAATTTCATTACCTCATTGTCTGATTTTCCTTTAGGATCAAAATCCGATCCTCCCTTGCCTCCTCCCATAGGGAGCGTCGTGAGGCTATTCTTAAAAACCTGCTCAAAAGCCAGAAATTTCAAGATACTTAATGAAACGCTGGGATGAAAACGTAACCCGCCTTTATACGGACCAATAGCGCTATTCATCTCAATGCGATATCCGCGGTTGATCTGGACCTCTCCTTTATCGTCAAGCCAAGGCACGCGAAACATAATCACCCGCTCTGGCTCAACCATTCTTTCAAGCACCTTTGCCTTTTCATATTTGGGATTTTTCTCGATAAAAGGCATAACCGACTCAACGACCTCCCGCACTGCCTGATGAAATTCAGGTTGCGCAGGATTTTTTTCCATAACCTTAGCCATAAACTCTTCAACTTTTTTTGACATCTTTTTTCCTCCTAACGCAAACGCCTAAGTATCAATCTCCTCATTGAGCGAACTCAAGCGTCGTACGTTGTTCTATTGTTGAGTTAAATATTCTATGATTGCCTTCGAGGCCTTCTTTGCCATCCCCATTGCCTCGATAACCGTTCCTTCTCCTCCCACAATATCCCCCCCGGCAAACACCCCTTTGATAGACGTTTCCATGGAATCCGGATTCACCACCACATCGCCGTACTTGTCCACGCGCAAAGCAGGCGTAACCTTGGTGAGGATCTCGTTTGCTTTTAAACCAACAGCCAAGATAGCCACATCGCAAGGGATAATAAAATTACTTCCTTGGATAGCTACCGGCCTTCTTCTGCCAGAGCTATCCGGTTCCCCTAACTCGCATTGCAGACACTGAAGCTCTTGCACGAAACCTTTTTCATCACCGATAAATTCCTCGGGCTGCACTAAAAACTTGAATTGCAACCCTTCTTCTCTGGCATGCATAATCTCAAGCCTGCGCGCTGGCATCTCAACTTCTGTGCGCCGATACACCAGTGTTGTATCAAGAGGGATCCCCTGCATTGTTTGTAAGCGCAACGCGGCGCGCGCTGCGTCCATAGCAGTATTGCCGCCGCCAATCACAATAATCTTCTTACCCACGTTGACAGGAGTATGAAATTCCGGGAATTTGTAGGCAGACATGAGATTAACGCGGGTCAAGAATTCATTTGCCGTATAGATATTACAAAGGTTCTCACCCTTAATGCCCAGAAACGAAGGGATCCCCGCGCCAAGGCCTAAAAATACCGCTCGGTATCCTTCAGCAAAAAGTTCATCCAATGTCTTGGTATTACCAATGATCAAATTAGGAATCATAGTAACGCCTAATTTTTGTAAATAGTTTATTTCAAAATCGAGGATATCGCGCGGAAGCCTAAACGGCGGAATGCCATAACGCAAAACCCCTCCGGATGTATGCAGGGCCTCAAAGATATCAACCTTAATTCCCTTACGCGCCAACTCTCCGGCACCGCACAATCCAGCCGGGCCTGAACCGACAAA
>JAGOIJ010000058.1 GCA_017995695.1 Candidatus Omnitrophota bacterium
AGGATATTATGGCGTATCTGCGCATTGTGTATAACATGTCTGATGCCGTAAGTTGGCACCGGGCGCTTTTGTTGATGCGGGGCATCGGACCGAAGAAGGCTGAACAGGTGATCCAAGAGGTGGTGGCAAAGAAAAGGGGAGCGCAATTCCACGACGTCCAGTTAATGAAATATGAAGATCTTGCTGCGCTTTTTGAAATTTTAAAAGAAATCAAATGCGAGCAGCAGGGGCCCAGCGAACTCATTCAGGCGTTTCTGAAATATTATCAGCCGTTATTGCAGGACAAGTACGATGATTTTAACAAACGGTTGAATGATTTAGATTCGCTGATGCGTATCTCTTCCCGCTATACGTCGCTTGAGGGTTTTTTAGCGGATATGGCGTTGGATCCGCCGGAGCGCAGCATTGTGGAGGCAGGAATACGCGATCGCGATGATACGTGTCTTACGCTTTCGACTATTCACTCTGCTAAGGGGCTTGAGTGGCATACCGTGTTTCTTATCTATGCCGCCGAGGGGCATCTTCCATCGTATCTTTCGCTTGAGAATGAAGATGATATTGAGGAGGAGCGCCGCCTCTTTTACGTAGCGACAACCCGCGCCAAGGAAAATCTATACATTTTAAAGCCCCATCTTGACCGGGCAGGCCGAGGCATGATGGGTGGCGAGGGAGGTTCTATATTTACCCAGGTGAGCCGTTTCCTGGATGAGGGGGATATTCTGAATAAGTATTGCCGCATTGAATCCGTTTCATCGATTGATGAGTTCAGCGATATTGATCAATCCCGGCCTGAATATGGGGTGCGTTCTCGTAACGAAAAGTTGCTTGAGCACATGAAAGAGTATTTCCGTAACATGGATAGCTATTGAGTGGGCTTGACATTTCTTGTCGCAACCATTTCTTGTCGCAACCAATAGCCGGACAAGTAAATTCGGCCAAACAACTTACGTTTCCTTCGGAGCTGCCGTAAGTCGTTTGACAAGTCTTGCCGCAATTGCATAACGGGCAAGTAAATTCGGCCAAACAACTTACGTTCACTCGCTTCGCTCGTTCCGTAAGTTGTGGCCTCATTTAAAATAATCCATTGACAAAACGCTAATTTGTGGTAAACTCTAACACAATGAAACACGTAGTAAATAAAGGGTAAGAAATGGACAACCGCAGGGGTTGAAAGTTATGGCCCGTGCGTTTTTTTTCTGCCATTATTTACTATCGAAAATTTTTCGGAGAAAGGAGGGTAGTAAGTAATGGCAAAAGGTAAAGTAAAGTGGTTTTCTAACCAAAAAGGTTACGGGTTCATCACTCCCGAGAACGGCAAAGATGTGTTTGTACACTTCAGCGCTATTCAAGGCGACGGATATAAATCCTTAGAAGAGGGCCAGGAAGTTGAGTTCGAAATCGAACAGGGTCCTAAGGGTGAACAGGCTACAAAAGTAACAAGGTTATAACCCAAAAGTAACAAACAATAGGCCCGGTGAGCAGTATGTTCTCCGGGCTTATTGTTTATTAATGAGGCCACAACTTACGGCAGCTCCGTAGGAGCAACGTAAGTTGTTAGGCCGAATTAATACCGCATGTACGAGCAGATTTTTAAGAAATCTGCGAGAGGGACATGCGGTAGAGGGTACGCCATCCGCCACAGAGCTTTGGCGGATTGGGCCAGCGCCGCATGTACGAGCAGATTTTTAAGAAATCCGCGAAAGCGACATGCGGCATGGAGATTATTCTTTGAGAAAACTTACGTATTTTGTCGTAGGGGTTTGTATTGTTATCATCTTGTTTATGGTGGGCGCGCGGCCACTGATTATTACGCTTACCAAGAGGCAGCTTGCTAGCGTTTTTAAGGGCAGCAGTGTTACGGTAGGGCAATGCAAACTTGATCCGTTCAGATTTCTTTCGCTTAAAACTCTTTCCATCAAGCACCCTTCTTCTTACAAAATTACCGTTGATGAAATAAGAGTGTTATTCAGCCTTCCTGCGTTATCTAAAGGTACCTTGCCTGATATCGTGCTCATAAAACCTAAGGTGGCGATTACTACCCCTAAACAGGATATCGGAACATTTGTCTCTACCCATCTTAAGCTTGAAAGCAAAGGTGCGGTATTGATAAAACGTATTATCATTGAGGATCTTGACCTTTCTGTGAGCGCAAAGGATATCCAGCTTCAATCAGGGGGCTCTTTAAGCGCTCATTTAATTTCGCAGAGGCTTGAATCGCTTGCCATGTATATTACTTCAGCCCAGGGAAAAGATTATAATGTTAGCGGCGCGCGTTGTTCTATAACGCAAGGAAACGAAGGAGGAAAGCTTGTTATAAAAGAAGTTAAGGTAAATAAGCTCAAGGTGAGCAATATTATTTCTTCCGTATATCTTCAGGGACAGACATTATCCTTTCGTGATTTTTCAGCTGAATTATTAAACGGCAAAATGTTTGGCCAGGCACAAATTATGGTAAACCCGGATACTTCTTTTTCTGTTGAACTGTCTGTTAAAGACATTGATTTGGCTGCGCTTGCCCGAGATTTTGAATTTGATAACAAAGTGTCGTTAAGTGGTTTAATGGAAGGGTCATCAACAGCCCGGGGCGCGCTATTAGGGTTGCAGCAACTGGAAGGCCATTTTACCACAGCAGGTGAAGGCGGAGAGTTAAGCGTTAAAGATGAATCGTATGTTCATGCTATCGCAAAAGTAGAAGATGTGCCTGCTGCGATTTTAATGGAAAGTTTAAAGAATTATAGGTATAATAAAGGTTCAATGATGGTGGGTTTTGACAAGGGTGTGATTTTCTTGGACATTGTGTTTGATGGTCTTGCCGGAAAGCGTACCTTTTATATCAAGCTGCACGATTTTTTAACGTCGGGAGGCGGAAGATGAACAGGGCGTTGTTTTTATTAGCGATAGTCATTGTCGGCATAGGATGCGCGCGGGTACGCGTGGAAGCGCCAAAAGAGCCGATCAAGATGGATATCTCAATGCGGCTGGATATTTATCAGCACGTGGTTAAGGATATCGATGCAATTGAAGACATTGTTTCAGGGTCATCTTCGCCAAGCAAGTCTGCAGGTACTTCTAGCAGTTTGTGGCAAGAGTTTCTCGGGGTTGCGTATGCTCAAGAGGCCTTGAGCCCTGAAGTGGAGCAGGCAGCTTTTCGCAGGCGTGACCGGCGCGCCGAGTTGATTGCCCTGGAAACAAAGGGAGTGCTTGGCGAGAATCATTTAGGATTGGTCGTGATCCGTAAGCAAGAGATGGCGGATTCGGCGGTAACGCAATTAGTGGCGGCGGAAAACAGCGACCGCATGATTATCTATTCATCTATCGCTGAGAAGAACAAAATAACCCTTGGGGAAGCGCAAAAACTGTATGCGCAGAAGTTGCAGGAAAGCGCGCCTGCAGGAACGCCGATTGAAGTGCAGTTGGATCAGTGGCAGATAAAGTAGAAATGGCTTACTAGGTGTTTACCCGATTAATGGTTTACCCAACAATAAGGAGTATGATATGGTTATCAAGGAAAAAGTAGTAAAGGCAATTAATAAACAGATTAACGCGGAACTCTATTCTTCGTACTTGTATCTTGCCATGGCTGCGCATTTTGAATCATTAAACTGGCGAGGTTTTGCTCAATGGATGAAAGTGCAAGCGCGCGAGGAGAACGCGCATGCCATGAAGTTTTTTGAATACGTGATTGAGCGGGGAGGAAATGTTGTGCTTACGGCAATTGATGCGCCTAAGGCTGATTGGAAGTCACCCCTTGCGGTATTTGAGGAGGTCTACGCCCATGAGTTGAAGGTTACCACGCTTATCAATGGTTTGTTAAAGATTGCTCGGCAAGAGGATGACGCTGCAACCGAGGTATTGTTGCAATGGTTTATAACTGAGCAGGTTGAAGAAGAGGCAAGCGCTGCTTTGATCGTTGAGCAGCTTAAGCGCATCAAGGATTCTATGAATGGTTTATTTATGCTTGATCATGAACTCGGAGAGCGTAAATAAGGGAAAATGAGACTGTAGCATAATAAGAAAGGCGGTCAAGCTATGGAGTATGCGCGAAAGGATACTTATAAAAAACCGCACACGCCGGCAGAAGTGTTAAAGCTTGCGTTAGCTAAAGAAAAGTCATCGTTTAAATTCTACGATTCCTTGCTTAAGGATACCTCAAATCCTGCTTTGGTTCGTATGATAAAAGAGTTACGAAGTGCTGAATGGGGGCATATTCAAAAGATCATGCATAAGATGCAACGGTAAGTGTTAGGTATGGGTGATTATAGTAAGCGCTGCATGCTGTAAAGGATGCAGCGCTTTTTTTGTTTTTTGCATTGAATCATGGTCAGTTTTATGCTAGTATCAAATAATTATCTTAAGGAGTAGGTACGCTATGTCGCATACAATGTTTTTATATGTTGGAACAGCTCTGCTTACCGTGGCAATTGCTTTTTTATTGACGCGCATTGCACGATTGCAGGGGCAGTCAAGAATTAAAGTCGCAAAAGAGGCGTCCACTATTTCTCTTACGGATAACCAAGAGGCGCAGAGGCCTCAAGAAGCGCCTCAACGTCCCCCCGAAGATGATTTGCAATCGATCGTCGCTTCTTCTCATATTGCGCCTGAGATTGGCGATAAGGTCATGACACTTTTTAACCAGGAATTAGAGCGCAAAATTAGCGAGGCAAGCGTTGCGTTAACCAAAAAATACGAAGCAGCGATAAACGAAAAGAATCAGGAGCAAGAGCAGGTATGGGAAAAGTATAATTCTGTGCTTGTTGAGAAAAAAGAGACAGAAGCTGTAGTGCGTAGTATCGCTGATGGCTTAGTCGTTGTTGACGCGCAGGGGAAAGTCGTGATGATGAACCCTGCAGCGGAAAAGATTTTAGGCGTGCAGCTTAAAAACAAGCGCGGAAAGCCCATTAATGAAAACGTCCAAGATGAGCAGCTGATTTCGTTGATCCAGCCTACTGCGGATAAGAAAAATAAAGAGATTGAGCTTTCTAGCCAGCAGGATGAAACAAAGAAGATAATCCGCGCTTCAACCGCCGTTATCGAGAGCGAGAGTGGCGCCACTGTCGGTATGGTTTCGGTGCTCAGCGATATTACGAAGCAGCGAGAGCTTGAGGAGATGAAGACTAATTTTGTGACCAATGTTTCGCATGAGCTGCGTACGCCGCTTGTGGCGATTGATAAATCCATCTCCCTGATTTTAAGCAAGGCAGCGGGTCCTTTGTCTGATAACCAAGAGCAGTTCCTTACTATAGCCGAGAGAAATCTTAAGAGGCTTGAGCGCTTGATTAATGACCTGCTTGATCTTTCAAAACTTGAGGCAGGTAAAATGCAGGTTGTCTCTCAATCTTGCTCGCTTGAGGAGATTATCAAGGATTCAATTGCGAGCCTTGAATCGTGGGCAAAGACTAAGTCTATCGCTCTGCAGTTTAAAATTCCCGAAGGTTTTCCGTCGCTGCAGGCGGATCCTGATCGGCTGGCACAAGTTTTGAATAATCTTATTGGTAACGCTATTAAATATACCCCTTCCGGAGGGACGGTTACTGTTTTAGCAACTGCGCATCCTGAGCGCCGCGAGGTTGAGGTTAGCGTTATTGACACAGGCATGGGTGTCGCGAAGGAAAACCTAGCAAAGATATTTGATAAGTTTTATCAGGTTTCGAATCGCATGTCTACTGATGCTATTGGAGGGACCGGCATTGGGTTATCCGTAGTAAAGGAGATAGTTTCCCTACACGGCGGCAAGATTTGGGTTGAAAGCGAACTCGGCAAAGGATCAAAATTCATTTTTACTTTGCCATTACGGTAAATTATTGAGATGGGAGGTGTTTTGTGGAGAAGAAAAATATTCGCGTTCTCGTTGTGGAAGATGAAGTTGATTTTAAGCATCTCTTGACTTTTTGGCTTGAATCGAAAGGTTATGATGTTGAGGTCGCGCAGAATGGCAAAGAGGCTGTAGAGATGGTGCGAGCGAAACCAGCGCATATCGTTTTTATGGATTTGCGCATGCCAGTCATGGATGGCACAGAGGCCATTAAAAATATCAGAGAATTCAATAAGGATATTCCCATTATTGTAATCAGCGCGTATGTCGGCGATCCTAAAGCAAAAGAAGCGAATGCTTACGGTATCTCTGGCGTTTTTTACAAGGGAACGGATTTTGAGGAAGGTTTATCATTGCTTGAGGTAGCGCTAAAGACTCATCGTCAGCTGAAAAAGCAGTCGCAGGAACAATCCGAATAATTTGCATGGGGCAGAGGATTAGCGCCGTTATTCCTACGTTTAATGAACGTGAATCAGTGGTAAGTATTATCCAAACGCTTAAGCAACAGATAAGCTCCCTTGAAGAGATTATTGTTGTTGACGATGATTCGCCGGATAAGACGTGGGAGGTTGTCGAGAATTTGCGCGCTAAAGATAGCACTATTCGTTTGATTCGCCGCTTACATACGCGCGGTTTAGCTTCGGCTCTTTGGGAAGGGATAGCTAGTTCTCGGGGTGAATCGGTGCTATGGCTGGATGCGGATTTCAAGGCTCCTGAGGGGACGCTTGAGCGGCTCACGACAGCTTTGCGGGATTGCGATATCGCCGTTGCCTCGCGATACGTGCCGGGAGGGCGGGATAGCCGGACATCCTGGATAAGAAGAGCAGCGAGCGCCGCCTTTAATGTTTTTGCGCGTCAGATGCTGCGCGTGCCCATAAAGGATTTAACGAGCGGTTACGCGTTGGCGAGAAAACATGTTCTTAAGCAACAGTATTTTCAGGGAATACACGGGTCATACTTTGTAAGGTTGATGTATCAATCGCATAGACAGGGAGCGCGTATCAGTGAAGTTCCGTACGCTTGTTTATCAAGAACGCAAGGGTACAGTAAGACTACGGAAGATGTTTTTACTTTCTTTAAACTCGGCTTTTTATATATAATGCTTGTCATTAATCTTATAAGGGAGAAAAAATGAAAAAAAGTATTTTGCCGGATAAGGAGCCTGTCTTAAACCGGTCAGGAGAAGTTGTCCCGGTGAGTGATTGTTACCTAAGGGGCAATGAAGCTAAGTATTTGCTTGAGTGTGTTAAGACTGGTTGGGTTTCTTGTTTGGGCCCTTTTGTAGAAAAATTCGAGCGCGCCTTTAGCTCGTATTGCGGCGCACGCTACGGCATAACCTGTAGCAGCGGGACCGCAGCGTTGCATCTTGCTTTGATGAGTGTCGGCGTTACGTGCGGCGATGAAGTTATTATCCCTTCCTTTACCATGGTCTCAACGGCTAATGCCGTTGCGTATATGGGGGCGAAGCCGGTGTTAGTTGACGCGACGAAAGATACCTTTGCGCTTGATCCGGAGAAGATCGAAGCAAAGATTACCAAAAAGACCAAGGCAATTATCGCTGTCCATTTGTATGGTCATCCGGCTGATATGGATCCAATCTTAAAGATTGCCAGAAAGCATAAACTTGCGGTGATTGAAGACGCTGCTGAAGCGCACGGCGCTGAATATAAAGGAAAGAGGGTGGGCAGCATCGGCGATGTCGCTTGTTTTAGTTTCTACGGGAATAAGATTATTACCACTGGCGAGGGCGGCATGGTTGTGACCAGTAATAAAAAAATAAAGGAACAAGCTGAATATATGCGTGATATGGCTTTTTGCAATGTGCGTCACTTTTGGCATCGGAATCTTGGCTTTAATTACCGTATGTCAAATTTACAGGCGGCAGTTGGTTTGGCTCAGGTTGAGCAGATTGATTTTCTCATTGAGCGAAGGCGTGCGATCGCAGCTACATATAATCGTTATCTGCGCAATGTCAGGGGTTTAACCTTGCCGCAGGAAAAGCCTTTTGCAAAGAATGTGTACTGGATGTACACCATACTCATCGAGGCAGAATTTGGCATGACGAGGGATATGCTTCGTAAGAAGCTTGCCGAGCACGGTATAGAAACAAGGGTTTTGTTTGTGCCCATCCATCTGCAGCCAATCTATGCGAAGCAATGCCAGGGCGCGTTTCCTGTAGCTGAAGATCTTTGCCGCAAGGGCATGTATCTTCCTTCAGGCAATACGTTGACCAGTCAAAAGATTAAACGCGTCTGCGATTGCATAAAGAGGCAGGTGAATGCTTTTTGCTTTATAGTATTTGCGTTTTTTAAGATTGGTTTGTTGCTTGAAGAAATAGTTTGTTTTGAGGGTGCGTTGGTGATTTGCGCATGAGCGGCGGTAGCGTAAATCGATGATTATCGATAACCTGGTAAGGCTAGTTATCCGCGGGAAGTTCGCCTATCTGTATGCAGGAGCGCGCCGACGCTATCTTTATTATTTTCATCGTGGCTATGTTCTCAAGCAGCTTACGCTGCGTAAGGGAGCTTGCAATCAGAGAGGCGACTGTTGCCGCTTGACCTTACCTTGGTGCAAGCATCTTACTAAAGATGGCAAGTGTGCGGCGTATCAGAAACAGCCTTTATTTTGTAAATTATTTCCCATTGATGAGAAAGACCAGAAACTTAGTGGCGTTGGCACAAGGTGCGCCTATTTTTTTAAAAGGCATTAATGAACATCGCCCTGGTTAATCCTCCTTTCCAAGAGCAGTATTCAAAGAGTAGCGTCCGTTTTGTCTTAAATGTTATCCCCCCTTTAGGATTAGGGTATCTTGCCTCTTCTCTTATTAAGCATAGCCACACTGTTTCTATTACCGACTTTACCGTTGAGAAAAGCTTTGCGCAGGCTGTGCAAAACGTGGTTTCTACTCATCCGGATGTTGTTGGTATTACTGCTTCAACGCCTTTATTTGCTTCAGCTAAACAGTTAGCAGAGGCTATAAAGAAAAAACTTCCTAGCGCTTTTTTCGTTCTTGGGGGCGCGCACGTGTCTGCCGTAGGCAAAGATGCTTTAGAAGATACGTGTTTTGATGTTGGCGTATTAGGAGAGGGAGAAGAAACCGTTGTAGAATTAACGTACCATCTGGCATCCAACGGCGTGCGTGATCTTTCAGGTATTAAAGGAATTATTTTCCGCGATGGCCATGGATTTGTGCAAACTCAACCACGCGCCGCAATTCGTGATTTGGACGCGTTGCCGCAACCGAGCAGGCATCTTATGCCTGCGTTGCGGCAATATCATCCTACTCCTGCGTCATTCCGTAAGCTCCCTCTGGGAGTGATGATTACGTCGCGCGGATGCCCGCAGCAATGCACGTTTTGCGACAGGGCAATATTTGGCAATGCGTATCGTGCGCGTAGCGCCAACAATGTTTTGCAAGAATTTGATGAATTGGTAAAGAAGTTTGGCGCGCGGGAAATTCGTTTTTTTGATGATTGTTTTGCGCTAGATAAAACGCGTGTTTCTGAAATTTGCTCTGGCTTAAGAAAGCGCAAGATTCCGTGGACGTGCCTGACAACGGTTGGCAGCGTCAGCAAGGAATTATTGCACGAGATGAAGCAGAGCGGGTGTTGGCAGGTTTTGTATGGCCTTGAATCCGGGGATGAGAAAATGCTTGCCTTGTTGCGTAAGGGAGCAACGCTTGAGCAAAATATCCGTGCTGTGCAATGGGCGCATGCGGCCGGATTAAGCGTGCGCGCAGACTTTATTATCGGCACTCCCGGCGAGACAGAAGAGAGTCTAAAAAAAACACTCGATTTTGCGTTACGCATGAAGCTTGAGTATGCGCATTTTAATAAATTCGT
>JAGOIJ010000059.1 GCA_017995695.1 Candidatus Omnitrophota bacterium
CTTGCTGCCGTATTTTTCGCCAAAAAAAGCCAAGGCCTTGGTTTTCTTGGCCAGCGCAAGCGTTGTTTCTTTTACTGAAAGGCTCTGGTTATCTAAAATAAAGCCGTTTACCAGCGCTTCAATGCGATTCAATTGGCCCTCATCGATATTCTTAAAATGAGTAAAATCAAAACGCAATTTTTCCTCAGCAACTAACGAGCCTTCTTGCCGCACGTGGTCTCCCAGCACCGTACGCAACGCAGCCTGCAGTAAATGCGTAGCGGTATGATTACGAGCAATGGAAAGTCTGCGCGCCTGATTAACATTAGCAATAACGATATCCTTTCGCTTAAAACTACCTTTGGTCACACGGCCAATATGGACTATCGCTTTATCGATCTTCTTCGTATCAATAACCTCAAAACAGCTTTTGCCTTTTTCAATCAACCCGGTATCGCCGACCTGACCGCCTGATTCTGGATAAAAAACGCTTTTATTAAGCACTAGCTGCGCAAGCCCATCGCGCTCATTAATACGAGCAACATCCTTGCCTTGAACAAGCAATTTAACAATCGCCGCTTTGGTAACGCACGCGTTGTAACCAAGAAAAACTGTTTCCTTAACATCGAGCGTCTGATGGGCGTCGCTAAAAACATCGCCTTTCATAACGCTGTGTGTTTTTGAGCGAAGTTTTTGAGCCATGAGCGCTTGATCAAAGGATTGCTGCGAAAATGGCAGCTTTTGCTTATCCAACCAATTCTTGGTAAGCTCAAGTGGGATACCATAGGTATCATGGAGCTCAAAAGCAAGCCTACCTGTGGTCTCGGAATCCTGGCCAGCCTTAAATTTTTCTTTACATAGCTTATCGCTCGACGCAAGACAAGCAATAAAATTCTTTTCTTCAGATAAAATAATATTGGCGATATGCTCACGCTGCGCCGATAATTGCGGATACGCGCCCTTCATGATATCTGCCAACACTGGAACCAACGTATACAATAACGGCTGCTTCACGCCGAGCGATCGGGTATGCAAGACGCACTTGCGAATTAACTTCCTGATCACATAACCACGCTCTTCGTTAGAGGGCAACACGCCATCAAAAATAGCAAACACTATTGCCCTTAAATGGTCAGCAATCGCGTAACTATTTTTCTTTAAAACGTCGGACTGATCTAAGGCTAGTTTACTTTTTAATGTAATTTCTTTGATGAGAGGCTGAAACAAATCAGTCTCAAAATTATTGGTAACCCCCTGCATTACAGCGGTAATGCGCTCAAGCCCCATCCCAGTATCAATATTTTTATTCGGCAAAGGCTCAAGGCTGCCGTCATCTTTTCGGTTAAACTGAGTAAACACTAAATTCCAGATTTCTATAAATCTGCCGCAATTACACGCTGGCGTGCAATCATCCTTTGCGCAGCCTACCTGTTTCCCAAGATCAAAGAAAATCTCTGAACACGGGCCGCATGGCCCATTCGGCCCCTTTGTTTTTGCTTCTTGTGGCCAAAAATTATCCTTATCACCCAAACGCACGATCTTTTCAGAAGCAATATGTACAACATCGCGCCAAATACTGAAAGCCTCATCATCGTCTTTATAAACAGAAACCCATAAAGTGCGCGGGTCAATCTTTAATACTTCGGTTAAAAACTCCCAGGCATACACAATTGCCTCTTTTTTAAAGTAATCGCCAAATGAAAAATTTCCCAGCATCTCAAAAAAAGTATGATGCGCCGAGGTCTTGCCAACCTTATCGAGATCATCAGTGCGTAGACATCGCTGCGAGGTTGCGGCGCGCTTAAAACCCGAATCATAACCCATGAACTCCCGCTTAAACTGATTCATGCCTGCGGGCGTAAACAACACCGTGGGATCCCCTGCAGGCACTAAAGAATCACTCTCAACAATGCGGTGCTTACGCGCCGCAAAGAATTCCAGGAATTTTGTGCGTATCAGATCGGCCTTCATAATTGTTCCATCACCTCTCGTACTGCTTCTTGTGAAAATCCCCGTCGTAATAAATAACCGAACAAACGCCTCTTCGCTGATTCAGGATTACTCGTATTAAAACGCTTAAATTTTTGCAACGCAAGCTGAGTTAAAACCTCAGCTTCGCTGTAGTGTTGTCGAGCTATGTCAGTTGCCCGAGCAATGATAGCTGGGGCAATACCTTTCTCTCTTAACTCCTGCGCAATTCTTCTTAATCCCAATGGTTTTTTAAGACGAGAGGTAATCCAGGCTGAAGCAAATTGAGCGTCATCAATAAATTTCTTTTCCTGCAAAAACGTGACAACCTCTTGGATAACCTTGGCATCAAAATTCTTCTTCTTAAGACGCGTGCGGATCTCATATTCGCTGCGCGGCCTAAATTTTAGCAACGTAAAAGCATACGTCCGTGCCTTGAGCGTCAAATTGTTTCCACTCATAGAAGCTATTCTTTTACGATAAAATAACCTCGGGAGGTTTTAACGAGGGCTGTGCCCTTGATGGCTTGTGCTATCTTCTTATACAAAGAGACACTGGATACTTTTTGCCGATTGATCTCAAGAATAACATCTCCTGGGACCAACCCTGCCTTTTGAGCCATACTATCAGCATCGATTCGAGTAATCAGAACCCCCTCTGTTTCGCCTACTACCCGTCCTTTTTGTTTGCTAACCGCAATATCCTCAACCGTTATCCCCCGCCACTGTTGCGCAGGACCATCTGGCTTGAGGTTATCGAGCGACTCATCAACGCTACTCACTGATTCATTATCTTCAGGCCGCCTGCCGACAACAACTGGCACAGTCAATTTTTTCTTATCCCTTATAATGGCTAACGTTGTTTCTTGGCCAATTTCTTTTTTAGCGATAATAGTCAATAATTCCCGCACGTTATTCACGGCAACGCCATCAACAGACATAACCACATCGCCCTCTTTTACGCCTGCCACATCAGCGGGGCCATCAGCCATAATCTTAGAGACCAAAACACCTTTGTTTTCAGCGAGTGAAAAATAGGCAGCCAGATCATCGGTGATGTTCTGCACGATAACACCTAGCCAACCATAGTAGATCTTTTTTCCTTGCATAAGCCTCTGGATAATGCGAGAAGCTGTATTAACGGGAATAGCAAAACCAACGCCCTGGTATCCACCGCTTGTAGAAAATATTGCCACGTTAATTCCAACTACCTCGCCTTTAAGATTCACTAAAGGGCCACCTGAATTCCCCGGATTGATAGCGGCATCGGTCTGGATCAAATCAGTGTAATCGCTGAGGCGCGCAGGAGTTGCTCCGAGCGACCGATGCATTGCGCTAATCACGCCAACCGTTACTGTTGGCTCGGGATTTTCAAGCGCAAAGGCAAAAGGATTACCTATAGCAACCACCCATTGGCCAATCTTTAATGAATCCGAATTGCCCAAAACAACGCTCGGCAGATCTTGCGCGTTGATCTGAATCACTGCTAAATCAGAACGCTTATCCCAGCCTTTAACCTCGCCGATAAACTTCCTGCCATCAGCTAAAGTAACAGCAATCTTATCCGCGCCGCTGATAACATGCTCGTTAGTTAAAATATAGCCATTCTTATCGATGATCACTCCCGAACCAAGCCCTACCTGTTTAAACTCCCGATACGGCGCCTCGCCGAAGAAATCCTCAAAGAATTTCTGCAGCTGTTCATGGCCGCCATACCCAAATCCATTCTGCCCGTAGGGGCTACTGATGTATACCCTGCGCCGGGAAGCTACACGAGAGGTCCGTTCCGAGCTAATCGATACCACGGCCTTGCCTACGTTTTCAGCAACACGCGTAACCGCATCTTCTATGCCCACGCTCGTTGAAACGGGTGACTCGGCTAAGGATCGATGAAGGGGGAATAAGCCCATCATTCCCCCCAGCATCAGAATAGCAAATGTGCCGACATAGCGTTGTTGAAAAAAAATCATTGCTTTGAAGACCCCGGCATTGAAAGCTTGTTTTTCACTTCTTTTTCAATATCAGTCAAAAGCTTTGGCTTTTCTTTAAGAAGCTGGATTGCAGCGTCTCGGCCCTGCCCAAGTTTTTCGCTGCCGAATGACAGCCACGTGCCAGACTTCTCAATAACGCCTGCGTTTACCCCGGCATCGATAACGCTACCAGCCCTTGAGATGCCTTCGTTGTGCATAATCTCAAATTCTGCCTCGCGGAAAGGCGGCGCCACTTTATTTTTTACTACGCGCGCTCTCACCCGACCACCGATAACCACATCTCCTGACTTTAATGAAGCAATCCTGCGCAAATCAAGGCGCACCGAAGAATAAAATTTAAGCGCGCGGCCGCCGGGCGTTGTTTCAGGATTTCCAAACATTACCCCAATTTTTTCGCGTAACTGGTTAATAAAGATCACGCAGGTGCGCGATTTACTGATCGCAGCGGTTAATTTTCGTAAGGCCTGCGACATAAGACGCGCCTGCAAACCCACATGAGAATCTCCCATCTCCCCCTCAATCTCAGCACGGGGAGTTAACGCTGCCACAGAATCAACCACAATCAGATCGATAGCATTAGAGCGCACTAATGTCTCGGCAATCTCTAAGGCCTGCTCTCCGGTATCTGGCTGGGAAATCAGAAGATCATCGAGATTAACCCCAATGACTTTAGCGAAAGTCGAATCGAAGGCATGCTCTGCATCGATAAAAGCAGCAACCCCGCCGATCTTTTGCACCTCTTTAATGACACTCAACGTCAACGTTGTCTTCCCTGACGCTTCCGGCCCAAAAATCTCAACAATCCTTCCGCGAGGAAGCCCCCCGACCCCTAAAGCCACATCCAGAGTGAGCGCCCCTGTTGAAAGGGCATCCACATCGGCCTTGATTTCTTGCCCGAGCTTCATAATCGAGCCCTTGCCAAACTGTTTCTCGATCTGGCTTAAGGCTAACTCTAAGGCTTTATGCCGATCAGAACGCTCACGGGTCTCTTCCTTCACCACGCTCTTTTTATCATGCGTCATCGTAACCTCCCTTAATAATGAAGTGTATATTATATCCTACCTACTTCTTACTGTCAACTACTTCATGGCGTCTTTACCCCCTTTCCAGGGTAATAGACGCACGATATGTCATAATCTCACAATGATTTACTCTCCTTGCTCTCCTTGACACTGCAACCTAAATATGCTACAGTTGTTACACTATGGCAACAGGCAATATTGACGAATTATCCAAGGTTAAACTTGAGCTTGAGCGCACCAAAACCGAGCTTGGCATTCTTTATGAGATATCCAATGCCATGCGCACCACGCTTAAGCTTGATGAAATCCTTTATATTATCCTTACCGGGGTAACAGCGCACATTGGCCTCGGCTTTAACCGAGCCATCCTCTTTCTCGTAAACGAAAAAGAACGGCTTATTGAAGGAAAAATGGCCATAGGCCCAGAGTCAGGCGAAGAGGCAAACCAGATCTGGACCAAGATCGAGCAAAATAAAGTAGGCCTCGATGATTTGATCCATGTGTATAAATCATCAGAGATCCCGCTTAATCACGAGGAAACGGTAGGCCTTGATTCAGGACTCAATAGAGAGGTTCGCCGCCTAAGTGTTGCCTTAAACGAAAAAGGAGAAAATTTACTTTCCTTAGCCATCCTCGAAGGCATGCCGTTGCATTTAACTAAAGAAACTATTGTCAAATACCGCAACGACCCTATCGTGCAACTTTTAAAAAGTGATGAGCTCGTGCTGGTGCCACTCAAAGGAAAAGATCGCGTTAATGGGCTGGTAATCGTCGATAATTTTGTAACCAAGAAACCCATTACCAAAGATGATCTACGCATGCTGATCATGCTTTCGAACCAGGCAGGTCTTGCTATAGAGAACTCACAACTGTACGAAAAAACAGTTATCCGGGTGCATATGGACTACCTGACTGAGCTATGGAACCACGGCTACTTTCAGCATATCCTTCAGCAGGAAATCGAGAAAGCCAAAACCACAGAAACACCGTTAAGCCTCGTGATGCTTGACATCGATGACTTTAAAGTATACAACGATACGCTTGGCCATCAACAGGGAGACAAGATCCTAAAAGATCTGGCCCTGCTCATCAAACGTCAATCTCGTAAAATGGATTATGTTTGCCGATATGGAGGCGAAGAGTTTACTATTATTTTGCCTCAAACCGATAAGCGCGAGGCGTTCATGATCGCTGAACGCTTACGAGAGAATATCCATAATCAGCCGTTTGTACATGAAGAAATTCTACCCGCCAAGAAACTCTCCGTAAGCATGGGCATTGCTACCCTTCCTGGGAATGGCACCACACCTTCCGAGCTCATCGCTGCTTCTGATAAAGCATTATATATGGCAAAATACAAAGGTAAGAATAAAACCTGCTGCTAAACAGGGGCAGGCTCGCTCAGCGTCTGCGTTTGCGTATCTTGACTCTTCTTTTCCTTGGAGAATTTCACCGACACTATCTTTGAAACCCCTGACTCCTCCATGGTAATGCCATACATCACATCAGCGTTGGCAATAGTCTTTTTATTATGGGTTATCACGATAAATTGGGACGTCTGGGTGAAATCCGTAAGCATCCGGCCGAAACGATCAACATTTGCCTCATCCAAGGCAGCGTCTATCTCATCGAGAATACAAAAAGGAGAAGGCTTAACCTTAAAGATCGCAAAAATCAACGCAATGGCAGACATGGCCTTTTCGCCGCCTGATAACAACAATACATTCTGGAGTTTCTTCCCTGGAGGACGACAAATAATTTCAATGCCAGATTCCAAGGGATCCTGCTCGTCAATTAAAAACAGCTGCGCATCGCCTCCATTAAATAGCATACGGAAATAGTTACGGAATTCCTGTTTTACTAATTCAAATGTTTCAAGAAACATCTTGCGCGTTGTACGATTAATCTTAGCGATGGCTTCATGCAACGAATCCTTGGCAGTCGTTAAATCCGTTTGCTGCTGGATGAGAAAATCATAACGTTTTTTTAATTCGTCGTATTCTTCGATAGCAACCAGATTGACCGTGCCATAACCGTCGAGCTTTTCCTTTAATTTCTGGACTTCTTGAGCAAGAGTTTCATTATCGATATTTTCTCCTGCTTGCTCAACCGTGTCAATATCAACCTTATATCCTGAAGCCATGCGCTCTTTTAATGTCTGAAGCTTATAATCGACATCTTTATTGCTCATCTGTAATTCATACAGCCTATTCTTCAACGTATCATGCTGGCGACGATCAGCATCAATCTTTGTCAAAACCTCTGACGCGCTATCAGCAAGCAATTGGTACGCCTGCTCACGCTGTATGAGGATGGCTCTCTGCTGTTCAATTAATACTTCAGTCTCTTGTATAGCATGCTCTGAATCAATAATCTCCTTAAGCAACAACTCTTTCTTTTCGCAGGCATCTTGCATCTGACGCTCAAGGGTAGAAAGCGATTCTTTGTCGCGTTCGTACGTTTCAGTCACCAGCTTAAGGGTCGCCTCATCAGAACTTACTTTTTTAACTAACGATTCGATTTCGGCGCGAGTCTGCGCAATCAAAACTAATGTTTGCTCTTTGAGCATGCTTTGTTGCGCTATCACTAACTGTTCATTATTAATAGAATCTTCGCTGTGCTTTTGCTCGCTCTCTAATTGCGATAAAACAATCTTGCGGCCACTCAGTTGAGTATCAAGTTCATTCAATTCCTTATCCAAATCAGCAACCTCAAGCAAGATAATCTCTTCCTCTTCTTTAATCTTGTTAAACTGTGCCGCGCAACTCTGATACACCGTTCGTTTGTTTGCTAAGGCGATATCCTGCTCGCGTAGCTTAGCTGCTTGCTCTTCAATGACCTGCTTGGTATGAGCAAGATTCGATTCCTTTGCCGCGCGCGCAATAACCAACGTTGTAATTTCCTGCTGAATCGACTCAATCTTCGCAAGAATAGATTGTGTATCCAGATCAACCGGCTTTGCCTCACCCGTCAGTTTTAATCCATCGTTTTCGGTTGAATGGACCTTAAATACCAATCCGGTTAATGCGCCAGCGGGCATCTTATCAATATATACGGTCGCATTAAGGCTTTCCCCGATACCCTCGTAAGTCGTTTTTAACTTTTCAATAAAATCTTTATGCGACAACAGAGTTAACACTTGCTTTTCTAAATCCTGGATTGCTTCAATAATGGCTTTTAACGATGTATCTTCCTGCTCGGCTTGGGCCTTCATCTGGTTTACGGCGAGCGAAAACTCTTCATGCTCTTTGTTCATTATCTCAAGCTCGGAAGTAATAGTTGCCAAATGCTCTTCCTGCGAAGATTTTTCCTCATGCGTTTTTGCTTTTTCTAATTCAAGCCTTTTCTTGCGAGCTAAGAATGTCTGCTGACGCATCAGCATTTCATTAATTTCATTATTGGTATTGGCGATTTTGGTTGCAAGCTCAAGGATCGCATTTTTTGCATCTGCGATAGCCTGCGATGAAACCTTCAAGGCCTGCACAACACACTCGAGCTCTTTTTCTTTTGTTTGTAAAAGCAATTTTTTATCGTCGGATATTTTTTTAATTGCCTCATATTCGCATCGTACGCTTGCGAGCTTCTCCTCCTCTTGCTTAAGCTTATCCGCAACCTGCGTTAGCTGTTTCTCAAGATACACATGGGTACTTTCCAGTTCAATGATCTTTTCCCGATCAAAGGCAATACGCTCTTTATTCCTCACCACGCTGTTATCGAGGCCCAGGATCACATTCTTTGCCGCCATAACATTGATCTCTAATTCTTTAATCTCGCGCTGACGGTTGGCAATCTTCTCTTCTTGCTCTCGGATTTCTTCCATCAAACGCAACTCTTGCTCTTCAAGAGAAGACAATGAGGCGATAATCTCATCCTTTTCCTTACGCAAGATACCATGCTGCGCTAATGCCAGCTGAATCTCTTTGAATTTGAGCTCCTCAAAAACCTCTCGATAGCGACGCGCCTTTGTCGCCTGCCGCTCCAGCGAGCCAATCTGTCGTTTAACCTCGACAATAATATCGTTTACCCGCAGTAAATTTTGCGCAGTTTCTTCAAGTTTGCGCATAGCCTCGCGCTTTTGGGTTTTATATTTAGTAATACCCGAGGCCTCATCAAAGACCATACGACGCTCTTCGGGGCGGGAACTTAACACCAAATCAATCTTTCCCTGGGCAATCAATGAATAGCTTTCAGCGCCAATGCCTGTGCCCATCAACAAATCTAAAACATCTTTCAAGCGGACAATATTCTTATTTAATAAATACTCGCTCTCCCCTGAGCGAAACAACCGGCGCGTAATCACCACTTCCTCCGCGTCAAACGCGAAGAATTTATTGCTGTTATCAAACGCTAAACTAACCTCGGCCATGCTCAATGCCTCTTTAGCGTCAGTGCCGTTAAAAATAACGTCCTGCATATCAGAACCACGCAAGGATTTCACTGACAGCTCACCAAGCACCCAGCGGATAGAATCAAAAATATTTGATTTCCCACACCCATTAGGCCCCACCACAGCGGTAA
>JAGOIJ010000060.1 GCA_017995695.1 Candidatus Omnitrophota bacterium
TACCTCATCCAGTTCATTTCGTGAAATCTTGGTTATATCCTTACCTTTAATTGAAACACTGCCCTCTTCAGGGGTGAGCGCCCCCGTCATAAGCCTAAGCAAGGTGCTTTTGCCTGAACCGGAACATCCCATAATAACAAACGTCTCGCCGGGATACACGTCAAGGCTGACATTATCAATCGTTTTCCTGCCCTGAAAAGATTTAGAAACATTTTTAAGGGAGATAATCGGCTCGTTTTTGGGCTGGCTATGGCTCATACGTTAGAAAAATAAAATGCCGCGGTTATTAAGCAATCCGCTAAGATAATTAGAATAAAACTAATCACCACACTACGGGTAGTCGCCTTACCAACGCCTTCGGCGCCGCCCTTTGTATTTAATCCTTCGTAACAGGCAATCAGCGCGATAATAACCCCAAACACTACTGATTTGATTAACCCGGTATAGATATCCTTGATTGCCAAAAACTTAAACGTAGTCTGCATATATAAGTCCGGATTGATGCTAAGACTGCCCGTGCCCACAATAAAACCTCCCAGAATCCCCGCGATGTTACCCACTACCGTAAGCGCAGGCAGCATAACCAACAAGGCAAGAAAACGGGGCGCTGCCAGAAACCGCGTTGGATCAATGGCCATCGTATCTAAGGCTTCAATCTGCTCGCTTACCTTCATGGTGCCTAATTCAGCGGCAATGGCTGACCCTGCGCGCCCTGCCACCACTAACGCCGTCAACACCGGGCTTAACTCCCGGCACAAAGAAATGGCAACGAGTGAAGCAACATACAAAACCGCGCCCATCCTTTGCAATTGATACGCGCTCTGCATCGCTAAAACAATACCGGTAAATATATCGACGAAAAACACGATCACGATCGAACGCAAGCCCACGAAGATCATCTGGTGAATTATGTTATCACGATGGATGGCCTTACCCTTGAAGGGGCCTATAACGATCCAATAGACAATATCGCGCAGGAGGCCAAATACCCCCGTGATCCAGGAGACATATTCAATAACAATACTGCCGATCTTGGTAATCATTAAAACCCTTTTAAGGCGCTCTCGCGCGTATCAAATATTTCAAAAAGCTTACACAGCTTGGTAATCTCAAAAAGATTCTTTATTTTTTGGTCCATATTGCAAAACCGCAAATGACCGCCAATCTTTTTAAGCCGCTGGAACATCTCAATCAAGGTTGCAAGCCCTGAACTATCAACATAGGAAACAGTAGAGAAATCAATAAGTACTTTCTTTTCGCTTTTCTTAATTAACTCATCAAAAGCCTTGCGCAACTCCGGGGAATTGTTGATATTTATTTCTCCGTTAACGCTACACAATACCACGTCATTAAGCTTTTCCTGATGGATATTCACCGCCTGCCTCCTTGGTTAAGAATTTTATCATTTTTATACCTCGCCCACAATCAAAAAATTCGACCTGATCCATAAGTTTACGTATCAAAAATAGCCCTCGGCCAGAAGTTTTCGACAAATTTGCACCATCGGTAGGATCAGGGATATGCTCAACGTTAAACCCTTCCCCTTGATCATGGACGGAAATGGTTATTGACTGCTCGCTAGCCTCCACTGCAACCTCAACGGAAAGTGCAGGATTAAACTTATTGCCATGCTTGATGGCATTAACTAACGCCTCCTGCAAGGCAAGCTTAAGGTCAAATAGTTGCTCTTCGCTTAACGAATATGCCGCAAGTTGTTCAGTGAGAAATTGGGTATACGCAGGGATACTTTCTAAACGGGAAGACAGTGTCTGGATGATATGCATGGGAAAAGTAGTGAGTCGAATAATATGGTATTATACTATATATTTCTGCTTTTTCCATCATTATTATGGAAAAATTCTCTCTAACTCTATTTATCGTAGATAGTTGAGGGCATGAAAAAACCTAGGAACGGGAGATCTTGAGGACTTTTAATTTCAAGGTTCCTGCGGGAACTTTGATTTCGACGATATCATGCTCTTTATGGCTTAATAAAGCTGATCCAACCGGAGAGGTAATTGAAATCTTTCCTTGCGAAAAATCAGCCTCGGCTTCAGACACCAGGGTATAGGATAATTCTTTATCCGTATCAAGATCAAGAAGCTTCACCGTTGCCCCAATCAACACCTGATCAATAGGCATATTATCATCTAACAGGCGTGCTGATGATAATTTTTCCTCAAGGTCAGCGATCCGCTTCTCATTCATCGCCTGCGCATCCTTTGCCGCGTCATATTCAGCATTCTCGCTGATATCCCCTTGGGCGCGAGCTTCAGCAATGGCCTTGGCAATTTCCTTACGGCGCACCGTCTTTAGAAATTCATATTCTTTGACCAGCTTTTCATGGCCTTCTTTGGTTAAATATATTTCTGGCATTCTCGTGGATGCAAACAAAAAGGGGGGGTTTATGCTCCCCCCTTTTTGTTTTACATTGCAATACTATTTATCAAACACTAAATCAGGCTTCATAACTGGCTCGTAATCCTTGGGAAGTGCTGCGGGAAACGTAACGATATCCCATAACCCAGAGCCAAGTCTGCCCGTACCCATGATTAAACCTTTTACAAAACCAGCCAAAATACCGATCACGGCGTTATTGCTGGCCTTCCACTCTAAATCAATGTTCTTGGGGATTTCTAATAAATCACCGCCAAAAACATTGGCTATGCCTCTCGACAGCTTATCAGCCGGCGTCTTGGCATACACGAAACTGGCAGAACTCAAGAAAACTGAAAGCAACAACAAAACCACTATCAATCTCCTCATATACCACCTCCTTGAACATACTATACAATAAAAATAATTCTTGTCAATATTTTATCTGCTTACCATTGCTACAGTTATATCATTCATGCTTTGATCGTTTCAAAGATACTGCTGTTGTTGTATAGAATATCTGACCGCATGCTCAGGTGCGTTTATTAAGCCAAGCGGAAATATCCTGCAACACTTGCTCCCTCCCTGGCTCGTGGAGCACCTCATGAAAAAAACGATCGTATAATTTCAGGGTTTTATCGCCTGAAAGAGATTGCGCATACAAATCTCGGCTGCCTTGCGGATCAGCAATGCGATCATCAGTTCCATGCAAGATAAGTAAAGGAAGACGCACCTGCTCAAGTTGGGCATAAATACTATTTACCGCATGCAGAAATTCTGCAAGGGGCAAAGCAGGTAATCCCTTCTGATTAACGAGAGGATCATTGCGATAGGCGCCAACAACGGCAGGATCCTGTGAAAGCAAAGCAGGATCAAGCGTGGTAAGTTTGATTCGAGGAAACGCTCTACCAAGAAAACGAGAAAGCATTAATGCGGACCGGGAAACTCCATTACTCAATTTTAGCGCAGGGGCGCTTAAGATAAGACCGTTGGGCGCATACTCTTTGTGTAAAAGAGAAAATAATAGAGCGATGGATGCACCGGCGCTGTGGCCAAGCACGAAAACTGGCTTGCCAGGCTGGCGCTCTTTAACGAAGTTTAAAAAGTGCTTTAAATCTTCAAGTAATATATTAAAGGAAGCGAAAAAGCCGCGTTCGCCATCGGAGCGGCCATGGCCGCGTAAATCAAAGCCATAAACCGCAAAACCCTGCCGGACTAAATACTGGGCTTCTTCTTTATAGCGGCCGCTGTGTTCAAATGTCCCGTGCACAACGGCAATAATGGCTTTAGGATCAGTTTCCGGACGCCACTGTTGGGAATACAACATAAGCTTATCGCCGGTCCTAAAGCTGGTTTCTTCATGAATCATGCTTTGCTAGTATTCCTCGTCTAAGGATTGCGCGACTTGCTTAAGTAAATCGAGCGCTTGCAAAACAAGCTCGGTTGCTTTCTTGCGATGCTCATTTGCCTGATTTTTCCATTTATAGGCATACTCGACGCTACCCGCAGTAATAGTCTCTTGATATTCTGCCTCCGCATCCTGGGCCTGACGCAAGGTATTCCAAACCGAACCCAACATATCAAGCGACTCCTGCATTAAACGAAATGAAGCCTGATCTTTGTGAGATGTGAAAAAATCTTTTCTGAAATTTCCGCTGACTTTCTTGAAATCTTTATACCACGTATCAAAATTATTAAAACTAAGCTTGTGCGCTCCGGCAAGATTAACCAGGCTTCCAGAGGCATCAATAATTTCTTGCACACTGTTTCTGTATCCATCATCAGAAGCGCATGCCCAACCGCTTACCAATAAACAAACCAAGCAAATGATTAACAACGTACGCGCTCTATTCAAATGGCTCCTCCTTAATCATTCTCATAAGACGCTCTATATCTGCAACATGCTTATCGTGTATCCGCGAGTTCTCTTCTTCAAGCACCTGCTTTTCAATTGAAAGATCCTCAAGCATGGCGTTCTTTGCATCAATCGCCCGCTCCTTTGCGCTTACTACCTGCGCGCATTGCTGTTCTCGATCAGCAAGCTTGCGCTTGAGCTCTTTGAGCTCTTCGCCTTCTTTAGAAGTAGCATCCCCCATTAACGTCAAGCGTTCCTGACATTGCTGTTTTTCTTCCTCGGCCTGACGAATCTTGCGCGTTAACACCTCTATCTGCGCATGCTCTTGAGCAAGCGAACGGTTAAGCTCCTGCTCCTTTTGATAATCAGCTTCTTTCTGCGCAAGCAACTGCTGGTTAAGGCTTAACAACTGTGCATCCTTAACATTATGTTTCTCCTGAAGAATGCCAAGCTGTTTCTGGAAAAAAGCTTTTTCTTGCTGATGTTGAACAAGTTGCTGCTTCAATTGGTCGATCTGGGCCTGCTCGCCCTGAAAGCTGCTTTGTAATGCTTTATCTTTTTGCTCAAGTAGCTCCTGGCTGTGCTTTAGCTGTTGACTACAACTGGCTAACTTTTGGTCGTTTTGCTGTTGCAATTGTTGCAAAGATGCAAGCTGCTTCTGGTACCCCTGCTTGCTCTCTTGTAACTGCGCAAGATCCTGCCGCAGTTGGCTAATGGTTTGCTCTTTATCCTGCAAAACGTTCTGCAATGTTTCCTGCTTCTGCCCCAGCAACACCTGTTGACGCTCAAGAGTAGCGCTAAGCTGCTGCAGCTGGTCTTCCTTGCGCGCTGCGAATGTTTCTAAGGAAAAGGCTTGCTTCTTATAAAGCTGCCTCTCCTGATCTAATACCTCAATCTGGCTGCCAAGCTTCTCAATTTCTTGTTCTGCCGCTTGCCGCTGTTGCAACTCACTCTGGGATTCCATAACCCCTAATATTCTTTTTAGCTGCTCGCGCGCTTCAATATTGCCGGGATTTACTAAAAGCGCCTTTTTGAGCTGCGCAATAGCATCGTCAATATCGCCTTCCTTTAATAAACGCATGGCATAATCATACAGATACTTGTCTGGCGAAACTTCGCATTCGCCATTGTGCACTCCGACAAGGCACAATAAACACAACATCAACAAAATAACCCTGTTTACTAAACCACTCATACTGCCAGAACCTACCTCTCTCTAACCCAGAGAATGCCTCCATACTCCTCCCGCAATATCTTTAATTATACTATTTTTTAGACTGTTTTGCCAACTTTTCTGGGCTTGAACAGAAAACAGCATTCTTGTGTAAAAAATTAGATTGCTTCACCCCGCCACCTTCGGTGGCGAGGTTCGCAATGACACGAGTGAAATCGCGGGGCTCGCAAAGACACCTCGCTTTCGCTCGTTAACAATGACACGTGCCTGTGTGTCATTGTAAAAAGCTCTCTCCTGTGTCATTGCGAGGAGCAAAGCGACGAAGCAATCCCGAAGATTGCAAGAGATTAAGCGTGTTTTGTTGAGCGAAAACGGCGGTGGCCCTGATGGTGATGATGCTTACCGTGACGGCTTACCTGCGGCTGGGAAGAAGATTCAGAGAATTGCTCAAGCGGCATATCAGGATGTTTTGCAATGGGTAGCTGCGTGCGAATGAGTTTTTCAATATCGCGCACATCGCTTTTTTGATCAGGAGTGGCAAATGAAATAGCGTGACCTTTATGCCCTGCCCGGCCGGTGCGGCCGATGCGATGCACATAATTCTGCGCGTCTTCTGGAAGATCATAGTTAATAACCAATTCAATGCCCGTAACGTCAATCCCCCGAGAAGCAATGTCAGTGGCAACCAACACCCGGTACTTGCCAGACTTAAAACCCTCCAGCGCTTCTCGGCGTTGTGGCAAGGTGCGATTCGAGTGTATTTCGGCTGCGCGATACCCCATTGCCTTAAGATCACGGGTGATCTTCTTAGCATTATGCTTTGTGCGCGAGAACAAAAGCACAGATCCCTGGTAGCGCGTCAGTAATTTACCCAACAGGCGCGCCTTAGCTTCTTTTTTCACAATGAATAATTCCTGCGTAATACGCTCAGCAGTAGTACCGGAAGGCGCGATCTCAACGCTCACCGGAAGTTTCATATTTTTTGCTGCAATCGACATAATCTCCTGGGGGATCGTCGCGGAAAACAGCATCGTCTGCCTCTCTTTAGGCAAAAACCGTAAGATGCGATCGATCTGCGGGGCGAATCCCATATCAAGCATGCGATCCGCCTCATCAAGCACCAGCATCACCACATCATCGAGAACAATATTCCACTGCCCCATGTGATCAAGAAGCCGCCCAGGAGTTGCGATTACTATACGGGGATTCTTACGCAATGCCTGCACTTGATCATGCATTGAAGCGCCGCCAATCAGACAGGCGGTCCTAATGCCGAATTCATATACGATACCGGCAAACGCCTCATCGATCTGGATCGCCAATTCGCGCGTAGGCGCAAGCACCAAACCAACGCCCTGCTTCTGCATCAGCCGCTGCACCATTGGGATAGCGAATGAATGCGTCTTCCCTGTCCCGGTTTGCGCAATACCGATAATATCTTTGCCCTCCAGGGCCATGGGGATCGCCTTACGCTGGATAGGAGTAGGCACGCGAAACTTCATACGCTCAAGAATCTCAAGGATCTTAGGCGCAATACCTAATCCATAAAAACTTTGTTCAGACTGCGCGAGACCTGACACAGCTTCTGTTGGATTCGTCAGACGATGTACCATGGAAATTATGCTCCTCTTGCTTTATGGTGCAACTGGCGAGAGCCAAGATGGACGTGGCAGTATTCTTCGTGATTGTAAATACTCAATATCTGCTTACAGTGCGGAAAACGACATTTGCGCCCTTTTGAGGAAGTCCTTACTTTTTTGATAGTAACTCCTTTGGCCTTCTATTTAAATAACGTTTCGCCTCTATGGTCAGTTCGGCTATGAGCTGCTTAACAGAAATAATTTTTTTGATGCGAAAAGCATTGCTGCCACACATGGCAAACCCTTTATCCAACATGCCCCGATACGCGTTGATCAACGCCTTGGCAATGCAATAATTTACCTTCGTCGGATCACACGTAACTAGGCACTTATACACGCAACCAAAATCAACCCGCTCTCCTTTAGTAATCTTTTTGACAAAATCATTTGCGATAACCCGGCCTGGCATACCCACCGGACTTTGGATAACCACAATATCCTCTTCTTTAGCAGACATATAGGCTTGTTTATATTCGACAGCAGCGTCGCACTCATGCGTGCAGACAAAGCGCGTCGCCATCTGAACGCCGCTTGCGCCCAGATGCATTACCCGGGCAATATCCTTGCCGTCAAAGATCCCTCCTGCCGCAATAACAGGAATTTTCTTAAGATTCTTTCCAAACTCCTGGGCTACGCGTAAAACCTTTTTCAAAATAGTATCTAAGGAAAAATTTTCCTTATCCGCTAATTCTTCCCGACTATATCCTAAATGCCCCCCTGCCAAGGGTCCCTCAACCACAAGCGCATCAGGCAAACGCTGATACCTTCGCTGCCAGGCGCTGCAGATAATATGTGCGGCCCTT
The DNA here is from genome assembly GCA_017995695.1 of Candidatus Omnitrophota bacterium. GTDB lineage: Bacteria > Omnitrophota > Gorgyraeia > Gygaellales > Profunditerraquicolaceae > JAGOIJ01. The sequence goes on from JAGOIJ010000060.1 coordinate 7,849, forward strand.
GCCGAGGATACAATCGGAACTAATTTAGTCCTGGCATTTTTGATTAACGCAGGCAATTTAAGCGGAAGGCCTGCTCCGGAAATAATCACATCCGCGGATTCTGTCTGGGCAGCGTCTACCAGGTCATCATAATTAGTCAAAGCGCACATGATATTGATGCCGAAAGGATTACGTGTCAGTTCTTTGGTTTTCTGGATTATCTTAATCAATGCCGAGCGCGACCGCGCTTTATAATCAAGCCCTTTATCCTGCTCCTCTTCTCCTAAACCAACAGCAGCGACCACACCCAAGGCTCCTTCATTGGACACTGCCGAAGCTAAACACGATGAAGATACCCGCACGCCCATGCCTCCCTGGATAATGGGCACGGCAATGCGTAAGCCACCTATTTCTAAATCACCGAAATCAAGATTCATACAACTCCTTCGCAACGTCACGCCATGCCCTAAAGCGTGTTCAGGCGTTGACCCAATCCGCCAAAGATCTGTGGCGGATGGCGCCCCTTCTACCGCATGTCTCTCTCGCATTTTTTGCAGAAAAATGCTCGCACATGCGGTATTATTTCGCACAGCAGTGCGCACGTGCCGATCCAATACGGCACGGTGCTGGCCTAACGACTTACGTTCATTCGCTTCGCTCGTTCCGTAAGTCGTGGCCTCAATAAAAAAGCCATAAAGGTTAGTCGTCTCACCCTTATGGCCTAAGATTTTCTAATCTTTTATGCTGCTTCTTTCTTTTTTAATTATACCATAGAATCAGACATTGTCAAACCCTATTCTAGGGACACTCTTGAAACCAATCGGAAACCGCTCTGGTTCCCAAAACAAAGAGTGTCCCCTTGCTTACCGGCACAGGTAGAAAAACGGGCAATACTGACACAGACGGGTATTTTCTTCATCAGCCTGAAACGGTATATCCGGGTTAAACAACTCCTCAAGCAGGCTTTCCAACGCCTTAAGGTAGATATCCAATAACTCCTCTTTGCGCGCCATGTCAGCTTCGGTCTTTAAAAGTTGGTGCAGCCCGAGGTTCTTATCAAGGCTCTTAACCGTATACAAAGCAGCGTTCACGCGCATGCCTCGGTATTCCTTAGCTTGATGAGCAAAATATAGGTATAGGGGCAGCTGGAATGATTTGATTGAATGTTTAAGGCGCGCGCGCTCAAATCCAGCCTGCTTGATCTTTGCAACATCATCATCAGGCATGATATCTGCTTCGGAGCTCTTATAATCTAATACCATAACGCTTCCATCCGCAAGTAGGTCAATGCGGTCGATCCGACCCTTACACGTTACCTGGAAATTCTTAAAAGCCAGAGACAGGCTAAAATCCTTCTCAAGGCACAAAATCCTGTGCACCTTACGCCGCGCCTCGTTCTCAAGGAAACGCTGCATACGCACCGTAAGAATTTCGCGAATCAAAAATGCGTCTGACTTCATCTTGCGCGCAAAATCCTGTTCGAATTTATCATCCATGGCTGCAAGAAATTGTTTGGCATAGTGCCCATCGATCACAGGCGCCTTCCCGATGTATTGCT